>NZ_JBEZJL010000091.1:0-44119 GCF_040651755.1 Actinomadura sp. NPDC048394
CACTCCCGGGCGTGTTGCTGCGGGCCCCTCCGGGCTTGGGGGGGCCCGCCCGGGCGGGTTGGCGCCGGGCCGTGGACGCACATCGGTGCGTCCAGGGCACGTCCTTCCAGCCGCGTCAGCGCGGGGCCATCCGGATGGCCCCGTCGAGGCGGATGGTCTCGCCGTTGACGTAGGCGTTCTCGATGAGGAACTGCGCGGTCTGGGCGTACTCGTCGGTGGTCCCGAACCGCTGCGGGTTCGGAATGGATGCCGCCAGCGACTGCTTGACGTCGTCGCGCAGCGAGTCGAACAGGGGCGTGTCCATCAGGCCGGGTGCGATGGTGTTGACCCGGATGTGCTTGGAGGCCAGGTCGCGAGCCGCCACGATGGTCATGCCGACGACGCCGGCCTTGGAGGCGGTGTAGGCGATCTGGCCGATCTGGCCCTCGAACGCGGCCACCGACGCGGTCAGCACGATCACGCCGCGTTCGCCGTCCACCGCCTCCCCGGCCGCCATGGCAGCGGCGCCTAGGCGCAGGGCGTTGTAGGAACCGATCAGGTTGACCTGTACGACCTGCTCGAACGCCGGCAGGTCACCCGGCTCGCCGTCGCGTCCCACGACGCGGATGGCGTGGCCGATGCCGGCGCAGTGCACCAGGGCACGGAGCGGGCCGGCCTCTCGGGCCGCTTCTATGGCGGCGCGCAGCTGCTGCTCGGACGTAACGTCCGTGGGCACGAACCGTACGTTGTCCCCGAGTTCGTCCGCGACCTGCGCGCCGCGTGAACGGGGCAGGTCGGCGATGACCACGCGGGCGCCGGCCTTGGCCAGCCGGGTGGCCGTACCGAGGCCGAGGCCGGACGCCCCGCCCGTGACCAGTGTGCTGATGCCCTCGACGCGCATGTAGTGCCTCCTGGATGCGAATACCTCACGTGGGTTACATAGTATACTTCGTAAGCTATGTTCACCTCGGAGGAGGGTGATGCGGCCGGAGATCTACTGGTGGATGGACTCGGCGCTGAGTGTCCCACCTGGACGGCGGGCTGCGACGGAACCCGACGGCCTCGCTGATCGGCGGTAGCCGCTCCAATACGTCCCACCGGCTCGCGGACGAGGAGCGTATGTGGGTGAGGTCGAGCGGTACGCCGCCCGATGCGGAATCGACCGGCCCGAGACCGACTGGCACGCAATCTTCGCCGACTTCCCGGTCACCGTGATCCTGTGAGGGCTTTCGGGCCCACCACACTGGCGGCGCGACGGTCGGCCAGGGCTTCGACGGCATCGCCGCGATGGCCGGGCCGCTGCTGCATCGCGTGCTCGACATCACCGTCGAGTCTTACGACCACTACGCCGCTAGACGAGTCAGGGGGCGCTTACGTCTCCGCCGCGAGCGAACCGGATGGTGTTCGCCGCACATGTCCTGATGAAGGAGTGTTCATGAGTTCTCTCGCCGGCCGTACGGCCCTGGTCACCGGGGGCAGCCGGGGGATCGGCCGCGCCATCGCGCTGGCCCTCGCCGCCGACGGCGCCCGGGTCGCGATCGCCTACCGGCGCGACGAGGAGGCCGCTCGCAAGACCGTCGCCGACATCGAGGCCGCCGGGTCGCGCGGCCACGCCTTCCAGGCGTCCGTCGACTCCCTCGACGCCTGCCGGGCCCTCGCCGCCGCGGTCGAGGAGGAGCTCGGCGAGCTGGACATCCTCGTGCACAGCGCCGGGATCGCCAGCCGCGGCAACAGCGTGGCCGACACCGACCCGGCCGAGCTGGAGCGGGTGCTGCGCGTGCACGCCTTCGGGCCGCACCACCTCAGCCAGGCGCTGATCCCGCTGCTGAGGCGCGCCGACCGCAGCGACATCGTGTTCGTGTCCAGCGTGGCCACCGACCTCTTGGACGCCTTCAGCGGGCCCTATTCGATGGGGAAGGCGGCTCAGGAGGCCCTCGCCCAGGTTCTGGCCAAAGAAGAGCGCGGCAACGGCATGCACGTCAACGTGGTCGCGCCCGGAGTGGTGGACACCGACATGGGGCGGCGGCTGGTGCGCGCCACGATGGGCGTCGCGGACATTCGCCAGCGGGATGCCGTGTCCCCCTATGGGCACGTCTGCACGCCGGAGGAGGTCGCCGACGTCGTCCGGTTCCTGGTGTCGGACGGCGCGTCCTACCTGACCGGGCAGCGCATCGTCATCGACGGCGGCACCTTCTAGGGCATGTCCGATGAAGCACTCGCCGCCGGCGGAACACGAGCCCGGCAGCGTTGGGGCACTGCTGGGGCGGGCTGTGGCCCGCTGCCGGGACGGTCGAAACTGACGGTTGGCCCTGTTCGACGCTGAGGCGGCTCGATCCGTCGGACAGGCCCTAGTCCAGGATGCACGCCGAGTGTCACAGCGGCAGGAGCGGGCGTCCAGCGGGACAGTGCGAAGTCTGTGATCTCGCCGACGCGGCCAGAATCCGCTTCGACGAGTGGGCCCCTTGGGGCCGTAGCGGCGAGCGGGAAGGCCCCGGTCAGGATTCCGGGCCGAGGAGTTCGGTGAGCAGCTGCTGGTGGGTCCGGCTCTGCTGCCCCACATCGTCAGTGACCGGCATCGCCCGGCGCAGGCTCACGTGGCCGTGAAGGGCCGTCCACAGCAGGATGGCCAGTTGCCGGGCGTCCAGGCGCGGATGCGGATGGTCCTCTAGGAGGCGACTGACCGCGGCTTCCCACGTGTCGAGGATCTCGCCGACGGGGTGCCCGGCGAGCCGCTCCATGGGAACGGCGGACTGCTCGAGGTCGAACATCAGGCGATAGTGACGCGGTCGATCGGCGGCGAACTGGCAGTAGGCGTCGGCCATCGCGGCGAGCTTCTCCCGAGGGGAGCCGCCTGCGGAACGCTCCGCCTCCCGCATCACCGCGGCGAGTTCGCCGTAAGCGCCTGCCAGCACTTCCCAGACGATCTCGGTCTTGTCGCGGAAATGGCGGTAGATGCTGGGAGCGGCGATGCCCGTCTCCCGGGCGATCGCTCGCAGCGACAGGCTGTCCTCGCTGCCGCCTTGGGCGAGCAGGCGCCCGGCGGCCCGCAGGATCTCGGTGCGCAGCCGCTCACCCTGCCCCCAGCGGTTCGGGACACGGGTACGGGCAGGGCCCTCCTGTGTCGGCGCCATGGGCTTGCCTCCTCCTCGCGTCCGTCGTGAAACGATACTGCCCAGTGAATCGGGTAACAGTCGTTAGCCAACTTGACTTACAGATGTTAGCCTCTTGGGGGCGCCTTGGTCCGGTGCCCCGAACCACTGGCGGTGCCGCTCCTGGGCGGTCTCGATGACCGGTAGCCGAGTCCGGCTGTCACGGAGTCTGCGCGCCCCGTCCACCCCCCAGCGCATGTCCGCACCGCAACCTTCGTCCAGAGAGGCACCGCGCGTGAGCGATGAGCAAACCGAGCAGGAGGACAAGCCGCAGCTGGCTCGTACGCTGGCTGGGAGCCTGTGGTTCCCGCTGCTGTTCTTCTTCGGTTTCCTGTTCTGCTACATGCTCCCCTTCCACTCGCCGTCGCCGCATGACGTGAAGGTCGCGGTATCGGGGCCGGTGGCGGCCGCGCAGTTGAGCGCCGGACTCGACCAGCAGGCGCCGGGAGCGTTCGACATCATGCCGGTCAACGACGCGGCCGCCGCCAAGGACAAGGTCACCGGCCGCGACGCCGTCGCCGCCTACAGCGTCGAGGGGAAGAAGGCCGTCCTCTACGTCGCCAAGGCGGACGGCACCTACCTCGAACAGGCCGCCACCACTACGTTCACCGGTATCGCCAAGCAGGGCGGCCAGAAGCTCACGATCGTCGAAGTGGCGCCTACGGCCAAGGGGGACCTCACCGGCACCGGTCTGTTCTACATGGCGATGGTCTGGAACATCGTGCCCTACATCTCGGTGATGATGCTCATGCGGGCGGTCACCGTGAGCCGCCGCGTCAAGCTGCTCACCCTCGCCGGAATCGGCGCATTCACCAGCGTTGTCGGCTATCTGGTCGGGCTGTCCATGGACATCGTCCCGAACCAGCCGCTCGCCATCCTCTACGCCTTCATGATCACGCAGGCGGTGGCGTGGGTCACCTACGGCTTGGTCCCGTTCGTCCGCCAGTTCATCCCAGGTGTCGCCATCACCCTCTTCGTGCTGCTGTCCATACCGTCCAGCGGCGGCGCCATCCCATACCAACTCGTGCCCGGCTTCTTTCGCGCGCTGCACCCGGTCATGCCGCTGGGCAACCTGATCGACGCCCTGCACGGCATCTTCTACTTCGGCAAGCAGGACCTTCTTCGTCCCACGCTGGTGCTCTGCGCCTGGCTCGCCGCCGGAGCCGCCCTGATCGGAGCGGGCTTCCTCCTCGAGCGCCGCAAGGCCGCCCATGCCGGAGAAACCCCCAGCGCCATAGCCGAGGTGCAGATCGAGGAGCCCGTCGAGGATCCCACCTTCGAGGCACCCGCACCGCACGCAGCCGATCCGGACCGCCACCAGCGCTTCGGAGGCCAGCCGCCCATGCTCGTCGGCGCCGTGCGTACCTCCGATGGCACTCCCGTCGCCCAGGCCGGTGTGACGATCCTGGGCCCGAACGGCCACCAGCTTCTGCGCACCGTTACCGATCACGAGGGCCGCTACGCCGCCACCGGGCTGCCGCAGGACTTCGTCACCGTCCTGCTCCTCACCAACGACTACACCCCCGGCGTCGCCCGCCTCCTGCTCACCGATGGTCATACCTTCCGCCAGGACTTCGTCCTCGACGGTCGGGTTCACCGACCCATCCACGCCTGACGGCAATCGAAGCGGCGCGTCCCCGAGACAGCCAGCCGGGGGCGTTTCTTCGCAGCCCCGCAATCTGCGGCTTGCGCGGGGGAGGATCTCAGAGAACGACCGTGACCGGCCAGCGTCCGATGCGCACAAGCCGTACCGCCACGGAGCCGATCAGCCGATGTCCGGCCTGGGCGGATGCGCCGCCCACGGCGAACCCGCGGCGTCAAGGTCTGGCGGGCTGCCGGGATGACGAGTTGGGGGGAGCGCGGTCGGACGCCCGGGGGCGGAGCATCCGACCGCGCTTGCCTTTACTCGCCGCGCCAGACGGGCGGGCGCTTCTCGGCGAAGGCGGTGGCGCCTTCACGGGCGTCGTACGAGGTGAAGATCGGCCGGATCAGTTCCTCCTGCCGCTCGAACGCCTCGTCCGAGGACCAGTCGGCGGAGGCGACGATGACCTCCTTGGTCGTGGCGACCGCGAGGGGCGCGTTCGCCGCGATGCGGGCAGCCAGGTCTCGGGCGGCGTCCAATGCCTTGCCGTTCCGGGTCACCTCGACGACCAGGCCATACTTTTCTGCATCCGCGGCTGAGAGGAAGTCACCGGTGAGGGCCAGCTTCATGGCGACGGCGTAAGGAAGACGCCGGGGCAGCCGGATCAGGCCGCCTGCGCCGGCCACCAGGCCTCGCTTGACCTCGGGAATGCCGAATTTGGCGTCCTCGGCCGCGATGATCAGGTCGCAGGCGAGCGCCACTTCGCAGCCGCCCGCAAGGGCGTATCCCTCCACGGCGGCGATCACCGGCTTGCGCGGGGGGCGCAGGGTGATGCCCGCGAGGCCGCGGCCGGGGACCGTGACGTTCTCCCCGGCGACGAAGGCCTTGAGGTCCATACCGGAGCAGAATGTGCCGCCGGCGCCGGTGATCACGGCCGCGGTGAGGTCCTTGCGTGATTCGAATTCGTCCAGCGCGGCGGCGATTCCGTCGCTGACGGACCGGTTCACGGCGTTGCGTGCCTGGGGCCGGTTGATGGTGATCACGGTGACGCCGTCGGCGTGTTCCACCAGCACTTCGTCTGACATGGCATTCCTCTCCTGATCTGGATGATCGTTAAGTTAGGTGGGGTCGGAATCGCCGCGGAGGGGGCGCGCCGAGCGGGGAGTCGGTGTTCCGATCGCACTCGACGACGGCAGCGCGGGATGAACCTGCTGGTCGATGACCGGTTTCAGGGTCGAGTGCCCAGCGGGGGCGTACCACCGGGCGATCGCATGACAGGACCCCCCGATCATGCGCTGAGCCTCGGAACCGCCAAAGCCGGGTGGGAGAAGAGTGCCCTGCATCCGGTGCTCGACGAGGTGAGCGACGGCTGCGCCGACAAGGGCGGCGAGCCGGTCGCCGGGCCGACGCAGGCATGATCGAGGGCCTTCTCGCGGGAGTGGATGGAGCCGTCCGAAGCCTCGGCGAGGCCGGCCTCCAGCAACTCCTCCTTGCCAGCGTGGTGGTAGTAGAGGGCGGCATTGCTGACGCCCGCGCGCTGGGCGATGTCGCGAACCGACGCGCCGCGAATGCGGCGTTCGACGAGGACCTCGCAGGCCGCGGCGTGCAGGACCGCCGCGCCAGAGCGGCGTCGTACGGGGTCGGTCATGGCGCCGGGCTCCCTGGTGGACATCCGGGCGGCCCGTGGATGGGACGCCAGGTCATACTGACATAGGATACTTCGTAAACTATGTCGAATGGGAAGGGAGTGGGGCATGGAACTCGTCATCACCGAAGAGCAGGAGGCCCTCGTCGAGGCGGTGCGTCAGTGGCTGGACGCCACATCGGCCCTGGAGGGCGCCCGTTCAGGGGACCCCGGCCGTAGCCGGATCCGCCGAGAAGGCCTCGGTGCCGCGGCGGCCATGGGTCTGCTCTCGCTACTGCGCTCCGGCGAGGGCGGAACCCACGCCGATCTGGCGCTGGTCGTGGAAGAGGTCGGGCGCGCGGCGACGCCGCTGCCGATCGGGCAGTCCGCGCTGGTGTGCCGGGCGCTGGACGACGTGGGCATCGCCGCGGACACGACCGCGGGAATCGCCGAGGGCAAGGTCATCGCCGTACCCGCGCAGCCGGAACCGGGCGAGGAACGCGTCGCCGGGCTGGAGCAGGCCGACGGCACGCTGTCCCTGAGCGGTCGTGTGCCCCTGGTCCTCGGCGGCCTGGCTGCAGAGTTGTTCCTGGTGCCCGCTGTGGCGGCGGACGGCTCGCACATGCTCGCCCTGGTCCCGGCCGGCGCCGACGGGGTGTCCCGTACGGCGCGGACGACCCTCGACCTCACCCGCGACTTCGCATCTGTCGTCCTCGACGGTGTGCGGGTTCCGTCCGGCTCCTGGGCGAAGACGGCAGAGGACGTCGTCGAGGCCATCGCCGACGCTGTCGCCCTGCACCATGCGGCGGACGCCGTCGGCGCGGCGGACCGCCTCCTGGAGATGACCGTCCAGTACGTCCAGGAGCGGCAGCAGTTCGGGCGCGCGATCGGGAGCTTCCAGGCGGTCAAGCACCACTGCGCGACCATGGCGCTGGATGTGGAATGCGCCCGCATCACCGTCAGAGTCGCCGCACAGACCCTCGATTCGGCCGACCGGGTCGCTCGCCGAACCCAGGTGTCGTCGGCGACGTCCTTCGCTGGCGAGGCATGCTCGCGCGTCGCCGGTACGGCGCTGCAGCTCCACGGTGGAATGGGCTTCACCTGGGAACACGATCTGCACCTGCTGCTGCGGCGCGTGAAGACAGGAGAACTGCTCGGCGGATCTCCCCGCCATCACCGCGCACGGCTCTTCGACCTAGTCGCCTGAGACCACCGCGGCTTAGCGCGTCCTGAACAGGACGTCTTCCAAAAACAACCTTCCCTGAGGCCCGCCACTCGTGGCGGGCCTCACGTGTGTTCAGGGTGCGCGGTCGGGGTTGCGGCATTCCTGCAGCTAGCTCGGGTTGTCGCGCCGACCCGGCGGTCAAGGGGGCAGCGTCAGGCACAGCCGCGTCCGACGCCACCGGTGCCCTGGCGTGCGCGTATACCGCGAAAAGTGGTCTCTGTCACCCTCTTGTTCTCTTGGGGCGTCCGTCGCATACTCCTTCCAATCCAAGTTGACCTAGTTAACGGAGTTGCTCATGTCTCGAGTCTTCGGCGCCCCACCCCGGCCGTCGACCGGCAGGGTCGCCGCCGCGGCCTTGGCCGTCGCCGCGCTGGCGCTGACCGCCGCCTGCGGCGACAACGGCGGCAAGAGCGGCTCGTCCGGCTCCGGTGACGACGCGACGATCGCACTGCCGACGAACAAGGCGACCGGCGCCCCGATCACGGTCGGTCTGATCAATGACGACACCAGTCCCCTGGGCAGCTATGCCGAGATCAGCAAGGCCGCGCGTGCCGCCGTCTCGTACGTCAACGACAGCCTCGGCGGCGTGAAGGGCCGCCCGCTCAAGCTGGCGGTCTGCACACCCAACGGCTCCGCCGCGGCCTCGGCCAACTGCGCTGCCGAACTGCTGCGGCAGAAGCCCGCCGCGGTGATCGGGGGTCTCGATCTCGGTGCGGACGGGTCCGTCCCGGCGCTTGCCAAGGCCGGGATACCGTACGTGCCGTCCAGCCCGATCGGTGCGGTCGAGTTCACCTCCCCGAACTCCTACTCGATGCTGGCCGGCGCGCCCGGATCGGTGAGCGCGGGCTCGGTGTACGTCGCCGACAAGCTGAAGCCGAAGAAGGTCGCGGTGATGTTCAACGACAATCCGCAGGCCCGGCTCGCGGCACAGGGGTACGTCCAGAAGGTCCTCCAGGGCAAGGGGGTCACGAACATCGCCATGGTCGCCTTCGGCAACAACGAAACCGACCTGACCGGCCCCGTCAGCCAGGCCATCAAGGGCGGCACGGACGTGGTGATCGGCATCATGCAGGGCAGCGGCTGCGCCAACGTCATTAAGGCCAAGCAGTCGCTCGGCAGCACTGCCAAGTTCCTGTTCCCGGGCTCGTGCGCGGACCCGCAGGTGCTCAAGGCGGCCGGGCCGGGGGCCGAGGGCACCTACTATGCCGTCCAGCAGCTCCTGCCGCGGTCGGGTGACTCGGAGGTCAAGGCGTTCGAGGCGGCGCTCGCCAAGTACGACAAGTCCATCCCCGAGTCCGGTTTCGCGCAGGGAGCGTTCGGGACGGTCGTGACGTTGTCCAAGGTTATGGCCACCGCCTCCGCGCCGGACCAGCCCAAGGCGGTCACGGAAGCGCTGAAGAAGACCGCGAACCTGAAGTCCTTCATGGGGCCGACGGTCACCTGTGACGGCAAGCAGCTCGCGGGTCTCACCGCGTTCTGCACCAAGCAGGCGCGCATCGCTCAGTACAAGAACGGCAAGCTGGTCGACACCGGCGGCGAATGGTTCTCCGCATGATGGGGGATTTCCTGCAGTTCGCCATCCTGGGCCTGGGCGCCGGTACCGTCTACGCGGCGCTCGGGACCGGGGTGGTGCTCACCTACCAGGCGGCCGGCGTGGTCAACGTCGCGCTCGGCGCTCTGGCCATGTACGTGACGTTCACCTACGCGTTCCTCGAGAACGAGGGGCGGCTCGTCCTTCCGGTCGGCAGCATCCGGATGGCCGGCCTGCCCATCGTGGTGGAGATCCTGCTCGCCCTGGCCGTCGCCGCCGCCATCGGCCTGCTCGCCTACGCGCTGGTGTTCCGTCCGCTGCGGACGGCGTCCGGCCTGCTGAAGCTGGTCGCCACGGTCGGCGTGACGGTGCTGCTCCAGGCACTCGCGGTCCTGCGGTTCTCGACCAGCGCGAGCACCGTGCCGACGATCCTGGCGGACGAGCCGGTTCAGGTCGCCGGTGCGACCATCCCGCGCGACCGGCTCTACCTGGCGGCGATCGTCATCGTGGTGGCGGCGCTGCTCTGGGCGTTCACGCGGTTCACCCGGACCGGTTTGGCGATGCGCGCCGTCGCCGAGGACGAGCGGGCGGCGACGTTGCTGGGGCATTCGCCGGAACGGCTCTCGGCCCTGGCCTGGATCTGCGCATGCGTCGTCGCCGGCCTGTTCGGAATCCTCGCCGGCCCCGTCACCGGGCTCGACCCGGTCACGAACAGCCTGTTCGTGGTGCCGGCTCTGGCGGTCGCGCTCGTCGGGCGGCTCCGGTCGTTCGGTGCCACGGTCACCGCCGGCATCGTGCTGGGGATGCTCCAGAGCGTTCTGCTGAAACTTCAGCAGGACTGGTCGTGGCTCCCTCAGGTCGGACTGCGCGAGGCGCTGCCCTTCGTGGTGATCGTGGTCGCCCTGGTCGTCCTCGGCGCGCGCCTGCCTTCGCGTGGTACCGCCGAGGAGGCCCGGCTGCCGAAAGTGCCGCGCACCCCGCCGCGCCCTCTGTCGGTCAGCGCGACCGTCGTGGTCGCCGTGATCCTGACGATCGTGCTCACCGGCCCGTATCGGACGGCGCTGACCACGTCGATCGTCGCGACGCTCGTGTGTCTGAGCATCGTCGTTCTCACCGGGATGCTCGGGCAGATCTCGCTGGCCCAGATGACCTTCGCGGGCGCGGCGGGGTTCGTGCTCAGCAATCTCACCACGCGCGCGAACATCCCCTTCCCTCTTGCGCCGCTGCTCGCCATCGCCGTGGCGGTGGCCGTCGGCGTCCTGGTCGCGATCCCGGCCCTGCGCATTCGCGGCGTCACCCTGGGCGTGGTGACGCTGGGGCTCGGTATGGCGGTCAACGAGTTCGTCTTCAAGAACCCGGATTGGACGGGCGGCCTCGGTGGCAGCAGGGTGCCCGAGGCGTCCCTGTTCGGAGTCGGGCTCGGAGGCTCCGGCGATCTCAGCTTCGCGCTGTTCGCGCTCGCCGTCGTCACCGTCTTGGTGCTCGCCGTGCTCTGGCTGCGGCAGACGCGCCTCGGAGGACAGATGCTCGTCGTGCGCGCCAACGAGCGCGCGGCCGCCGCGGCGGGTGTGAACGTCGCCGGCGTCAAGCTCGCGGGGTTCGGGATCGCGGCCGGTCTGGCCGGCACGGCCGGGACGCTCCTGGGGTACCAGCAGCAGAGCCTGTCGTTCCAGGACTTCGATGTGTTCGTGTCGCTCACCTACGTCGCCGTCGTCTACCTCGCGGGCATCAGCCGCGTTTCCGGAGCGGTCATCGCGGGTGTCCTCGCTCCCGGCGGCCTGCTGTTCTACGCGCTGGACAAGTGGATCCACCTCGGCAAGTACAGCGCCCTGGTCAGTGCCATCGGCTTGATAGCGGCGCTCGTCACCACACCGGGCGGGGTCGCCGGCCGGCTGGAGGAGCAGGCGCAGTGGCTCGGGAAACGGCTGCGGAGCGGTGGGGTGCGGCCGGGAGCTGCCTCCGGGAACGGGAGCGAGGAGGGGACGCATGTCGTCGCTGGAAGTTCGTGAGCTGAGCGTCTCCTTCGGTGGCGTTCGCGCCGTCGACACCGTCACCCTCAAGGCCGAAGCAGGAAAGCTGACCGGCCTGATCGGGCCCAACGGCGCCGGAAAGACCACTCTCCTGGACGCCTGCACCGGCTTCGTGCCCTCAGCCGGCGAAGTCCGACTGGCCGGCGAGCGCATCGACCGGTCGCCCGCCTACCGGCGCGCCCGCCGGCGGCTCATCCGGACGTTCCAGACCCTTGACTTGTTCGACGATCTGACAGTGGGGGACAACGTCGCCGCCGGAACACCACCGGAGGGACGCCGCCGCTGGTGGCATCAACTGCGCTCCATGCCGAGTGCCACCTCGCCCGCCGTCCGCGAGGCGCTGGGGGCCGTCGGCCTGGACGACTGCGCTGCCTTGTTCCCCGGGCAGCTCAGCCAAGGCCAGCGGAGTCTGGTCTCCTTGGCCCGCGCCCTGATCGCGCAACCCGATGTCCTGCTGCTGGACGAACCCGCCGCCGGCCTCGACTCGCACGAGAGCGATGAACTCGGCGAACGACTGGCCGCGATCCGCGACAACGGCACCACCATCCTGCTCGTCGAGCACGATATGGGTCTCGTCCTGGGGCACTGCGATCACGTTCACGTCCTGGACGGCGGCCGGATGCTCGCATCGGGCACTCCCGGCCAGATCCGGGACGATCCGGCTGTGCGGGCGGCCTACCTGGGCGAAGTCACCGAGGCGGCGGAGAGAGGGATCGCCCAGTGAAGATCTTGGAAACCCGCGGTCTCAGCGTCGGCCACGGTGCCACGACCGTCGCACGCGATCTCGACCTCGAGGTGGCACCGGGGGAGATCGTCGGGATCTTCGGACCCAACGGGGCAGGGAAGACCACCACCCTGCTCACCCTGGCAGGCTGCCTGCCCTCCCACGGGGGCACGGTCACGGCCCTTGGCTCCTCCATCGGACGGTCGGCGGACGCCCGCGCTCTGGCGCGCAGCGGTGTCAGGCTCGTTCCAGAGGACCGGGGGCTGTTCCGCCAGCTCACGGTGCGGGAGAATCTCATCCTCGGCCTACCCGGCCGGCGTGCCGGAAAGAGCGCGTTGGACGAGGCGCTCGACGCGTTGCCGAAGCTGCGAACGCTGCTGTCACGGCGTGCCGGTCTGCTGTCGGGCGGCGAACAGCAGCAACTCGCACTCGCGCGCGCCCTCCTGGGCCGCCCGAAGTTGCTGCTCGTCGACGAGATGTCGCAGGGACTAGCGCCCACCATCGCGCTGGGCCTGCTGAGGATGCTCAAGGACAGGGCGGCCGAGCACGGGACGTCCGTCCTTCTCGTGGAGCAACACGTCCCGATGGCCTTGGAGGTCGTCGATCGTGCCTACGTGTTCGGCCATGGGCGCGTCATGTTCGCCGGTACGGCCGCAGAGCTGGCCGGTTCACCGGACGTCCTCGCGGCCGTCTATCTCGGCGCCGGGCCGGAGCCGGAGGGGCGCTAGTCGAGAACGTCGATCACGCGGGTGGCCTGGTGGCCGGCGAGTACGAGCTCGTCGGCCACTTCGAGGTGCCGGCGCCAGAACCGTTCAGCTTCGTCGGCTTCGCCCGCGCGCACCAGTTCGATCAACTTCTCGTAGGCGCGGACCGCGCGCCGGTAGTTGGCGCGCGGGTCACCATGGGCGCCGCCACCCGGCGTCTCGGCCTCGGCCTCGCGGGTGCGGACGGAACTCTGTGTCTGGCGAAGGATGATCTCGTGCACCATCCCAGCCATCAGCGCGAGCGTCTGGTTGCCGGACAGCTCGACGAGCCGCAGGTGGAACCGCGCAGTGGCGACGGCGAACCGCTCGGCGTCCTCAAGGCTGGCGCGCACCTCCTCTAGCGCCTCTTCCAGCCCGCCGTGGTCGGCATCGGAGTTCAGGGCGAGGAGGCGTGCGGCCGTCGGCTCGATCGCGCTGCGGGCGACGTAGACGTCCGCGAGTGTCGCCCTGCCCAGTTGGAGTTGGAGCGCCGCGGGACGGGCGACCACCTCCGGACCGGGGACGGTCACCCGCGCGCCCGTGCGCGACCCGCGACGCAACTCGATCAGGCCCTCGGCTTCGAGCACGCGGACGGCCTCTCGAAGCGTCGGCCGGGAGACACCGAAGTGCTCGAGCAGGGTCGACTCGTGCGGGAGGAAGTCGCCGTCCTTCAGCTCCCCGTCGACGATCATGCGCCGGAGCCGCCGTGCGACGAGTTCTCCCATTTTCGGCGGCCGGACGTCGGCGGGGGGCATCGCAAGGGTCCCGCCTCGCCGTCCGGAGTCCGGCTCTGCCATCGCTGCGTCATCCTCCTCAGGCGGCCGTGACGGCCACCGACCACGATCTCTGCGTCCCTCAGAATAGCTACCGGCCGGTCGCCCGCGGGCCGTGCGACCGCGTGTTCACACGGCCATGAGCCGGATCGACTCGGTCGCGTACGCGGCGCGGCGCCGCTCGCCGACCATGAAGGCCGGAGTGGACAGGAACGCCAGGTCCGGCAGTACCTTGCGTGCCGCGAGCTGGTCGCGGGCCTCGGCTCGCGTTCCACAGAGCGCGATCGCATGCAGGATCTCGTCGGTCACGGCGGCGGCCATCGCGTCGATGTCGCCGCGCCGGAAGGCTTCGCGGATCTCCGCCGTCTCCTTCTGCCAGCCGTGGAGGTCGACGAGGGTGTCATAGGTCTTGACGGTGAGATAGAAGGCGATCTGGAGCCGCGCGTCGCGGCGGGCGCGGTCGGGGTCGTCCTCGTTGATCGCGGTGATCAGCCAGCCCCAGCGGCGCGGCTCGGTGGCGTTGCGGTCGGCCGCCGCGGCGCCCTCCGCCAGCCCGGGGTTCACCACCTCCGACCACCACCGGTCGGTGAACAGGCCGTGCCCCAGGACGCCGTCCGCGACCTGCCCTGCCGCGTGGATCATCCGCCGGTTGAACGCACCGAGCAGGATGGGGATGTCGAGCCGACCGAGGACGGGCGCCTTGATGGCGGCATTGATCGGGTAGAACTCGCCCTCGTTGACGACTCGCTCCCCGTTCTCGGCGTGCAGGTAGGCGCGGACGGCGGCGACGAGGTCGGCCATGCGGCGCACGGGCTCGCTCGCCTGCGCCGCGAACCAGTCCGTGTTCATCCGGCGGGTGCCCGATCCGAGACCGAGGAACAGCCGCCCTGGCGCCTGCTTGGAGAGCTGGCGGAGAGCGGAGGCGTGCACGAACGGGGATCGCGCGAAGGCATACGCGATCCCAGGTCCCACCATGGCGCGCTCGGTGGCACCGACCATCTCACCGGTCGTCAGGTAGGCGTTGTGGTCGGCGAACTCGCCGGCGCAGAACGCCGAGGCTCCCGCCTTCTCTGCCTGCGCCGCCACCTCTGCTCCGGGCCAGGGAAGTCCCCACTCCATCACTAAGCCTCCTCGTCAGCTGGTTTCATCTGGTAGATAACCTAGTAAACCATGTATGCTTCGTTTGAGTAGAACCAAGTTCGAATCAACACGCGAGGGGGATGGATGTCCACCGTCCAGACCGGAGTCCCGGGGTCGGCCCCCGACGCCGCGTCCGACACCGGATCCGACTGGCGCGCGCGGTTGGGCGACTTCCTCACGGCTCACCAGGGGCGGCCGCCGCGAGACAGGGAGGCCCGCCTCCAGTGGGCCAGGGCCTTCCATGCGGATCTCGAAGAGGCCGGACTCGCGGCACCCGGCTGGCCGGTCGACGCCGGCGGCATGGCGCTCGGTCTCGCCGACCAGATCGCCTACCACCGGCTGATGACCAAGGCGCGAGCCCCGAAGCACCCGTGCGGCCTGTCGTTCATCGTCGCGCCCACACTCATCAAGCACGGAACGTCCGAGCAGAAGGCGCGTTTCCTGCGGCCGCTGCTGCGCGCCGACGAGTTCTGGTGCCAGGGCTTCTCCGAACCCGGGGCGGGCAGCGACCTGACCGCCCTGTCGACTCGCGCGGTGCGCGACGGCAACGACTATCTGGTCACCGGCCAGAAGATCTGGACGTCGATGGCGGACAAGGCCGACTGGATGTTCGCACTCGTCCGTACCGGTCCGCCTGAACCCGGCCCCGCGGGCATCAGCTATCTGCTCATTCCGATGGACGCGCACGGCATCACCGTCCGGCCGCTGCGCGATATCAGCGGCGGGACGCATTTCGCCGAGGTGTTCCTCGACGAGGTCCGTGTTCCGGCGGCGAACCTGGTGGGTGAGGAAGGCGGCGGCTGGGCCATCGCCCGCACGAGCCTCGGCCATGAGCGCGCGACCGCCTTCCTCTCCGACGAGTTCCGCTACCGCCGGATCGTGGACGAGCTGTTCACCCTGTCCACGAGAACGGGTGAGGCCGATGACCCCGTGGTTCGCCAGGCGCTCGCCGGCCTTGAGGCCGCAGTGCGCGTGCTGGCCTCCAACAGCCGCAGGGCCTTGGAGGCCGTGCTTCGCGGGGACGACCCGGGGGCGGCCGCTTCCGTGAACCGGCTCGTCAAGGCCGAGTTCGACCAGCGGCTGCACGAAGTGGCGCTGCGTGTGCTCGGTCCGGCCGCGGTTCTAGGCAACCAGGAGCCGTCCGCGCCCGAACGGGGACGGTGGACGTACGGATACCTGATGAGTCGCTCGTCGACGATCGGCGCCGGCACGGCCGAGATCCAGCGCAACACGATCGCGGAGAAGGTGCTCGGGCTGCCCTCCCATCGCGGTGATCTGCAGAGCGGAGGCGGCCGATGAGCGAGGCCGAGATCGAGATGGAGCTGCGCAGCTCGATCGCCCGGTTGTTGCGCGATCGCTGCGCCATAGAGACCGTCGCCGCTCTGGCCGACGGCCCGGACCACTGGGACGAGGGTCTCTGGAGCGCGCTCACCGAGGTGGGCGTGCCCGGGCTGGCCGTAGGTGAGGAGCACGGCGGCGGGGGAGCGGGATTCGCGCTCGCCGCCGCCGTGCAGGAGGAACTGGGCCGCCGGCTGGCGCCTGTCCCGACCGTCGGGCAAGTCGCCGTGCAGGCGGCACTGATGGCGGCCGGGTCTGATACGGCGGAACGATGGCTGCCGCGGCTGGCGTCCGGCGAAGTCGTCGCCGGAGTCGCTGTCGGCAGGACTGCGGACGGTTGGGGCGTCGCCGACGACGTCCATGCGAGCCGGGGGAGCGACGGCTGGTCGCTTCACGGCCACGTGCCGATCGTCGCCGACGCGGCCGCCGCCAGACTGCTACTCGTTGCGTCCATTACCGATGACGGGGACCCGAGCCTCTTCCTTACCGAGATCGACCCGTCGACCGCAGTGCACGCACTGGAGGCTCTGGACGCGACCCGATCCCTTGGCGCCGTCACATTGGACGGGCCGGCCGAGTGCGTCACCGGGCCGTTCAAGTACGACGCCGTACTGGCCGCTGCGGAGAACGCCGCACTGGTGATTCTGGCCGCCGACGTGGTGGGCGTCGGTGCCGAGGCGACCGACCTCGCCGTCGAATATGCCAAGACCCGCCACCAGTTCGGCCGTGCCATCGGCTCGTTCCAGGCGATCTCGCATCGAGCCGCCGACATGTTCGTGGCCGTCGAGTCGGCCCGCGCGCTGGTCGCCGCCGCGGCGGGCGCACTCGATGAGGACCCCGGTTCCAGCGAGACCCGGATCGCCGTCCGGCTCGCCGCTGCGCATGCCCTCGACGCGGCGGTCGCCGCGACCCAAGGCTGCGTCCAGATCCACGGCGGGATGGGCTTCACCTGGGAGCATCCCGCCCACCGTTACTTGCGCCGAGCCAAGGGCGCCGAGGCGCTGATCGCCCTTCCCGACCGCCTGCGCGAGCAGGCCGTGACCGCTGTGCTCCACAGCCGAAAAGAGGACTCCCATGCGTGACGCAGTGATCGTCGATGCGGTCCGTACCCCGGTCGGCCGCCGCAACGGCGCGCTGTCCGGCGTTCACCCGGTCGACCTGTCCGCGACCGTACTGACCGCGCTGGCGGAGCGCACCGGTGTCGATCCGTCCCTCGTCGACGACGTCATCTGGGGCTGCGTCCAGCAGGTCGCCGACCAGGCGAACAACATCGCGCGCAACGCGGTGCTGTCGGCGGGCTGGCCCGAGTCGGTGCCCGGCACCTCCGTGGACCGTCAGTGCGGATCGTCGCAGCAGACCGTGCACTTCGCCGCCGCCGGACTGATCTCCGGACAGTACGACGTGGTCGTCGCGGGCGGCGTGGAGAGCATGTCCCGCGTGCCCATGGGCACCTCCGTGCTCGACGGGAAGCCGATGGGGCCGGGCTTCGAGAAGCGATACGGCATCGCGATGGCCAACCAGGGCATCGGCGCCGAGATGATCGTCGAGCGGTGGGGGATGTGCCGCCGGCGGCTGGACGAGTTCTCCCTCGCATCGCACGCCAAGGCCGCCGCCGCGATCGACGCCGGCCGGTTCCAGGGCCAGATCGTCCCGGTCACCCTGGACGACGGCACCCGTGTCGACACCGACGAGGGCGTCCGCCGCGGCGGGACCCTGGAGTCGCTCGCCAAGCTCAAGCCCGCCTTCAAGGAGGGCGGGACGATCCACGCGGGCAACAGCTCGCAGATCAGCGACGGTGCCGCGGGTCTGCTGATGACCACCTCGGAGAAGGCCGCCGAGCTGGGGCTGACGCCGATCGCCCGTGTGCACACCGCCGTGATCGCCGCCGACGACCCGGTGATCATGCTGACGGCGCCGATCCCCGCCACCCGCAAGGCACTCGAACGCAGCGGCCTGTCGCTCGACCAGATCGGCGTGTTCGAGGTGAACGAGGCGTTCGCCCCCGTGCCGCTCGCCTGGCTGCACGACCTCGGCGGCGACGAGAAGGCCCTCAATGTCAACGGCGGCGCCATCGCGCTGGGTCATCCGCTCGGCGGCAGCGGGGCCCGGCTCATGACCACCCTCGTCCACCAGATGCGCGACTCCGGCACCACCTACGGGCTGCAGACGATGTGCGAGGGCGGCGGCATGGCCAACGCCACCATCCTCGAACTGCTGTGAAGGAGACCTCGGTGATCACCTCCACGCTCGCCGGGCGGTTGCGGGCATTGACGGAGGTCGGCGACGACGTCCCGGCCGTCGAGTTCGGCGGCGCCTGGGTCGCCTGGGGCGACCTGCAACGTCTCGCCCGACGGGCATCTGCGGAGCTGGACGCGCTCGGCCTGGGCGAAGGCGCGCGGGTCGGGGTCGTCCTGGAGAACCGGCCGGAGTCGATCGCGCTGGTCTGGCTCGCCCTGACGACCAGCCGGTGCCTGACCGTCTTCAATCCGCTCCAGCCGATGGAGCGGCTGACCGCCGACATCGCACGCGGCGCCCCGCCGGTGCTGTTCGCAACTTCGCGGTTCTGGAACGACCAGGCGTTCACGTTCGCGGTTGTGAAGACGGGAGCCGCCGGGTTCGTCATGGACGGTCCCGACGCGCGTCCCGCCGAGCTCCCGTCCGTCCTCCAGCCGGCGACCCCGGCGCGCACCGCGCCGGGAATCGCCGTCGAACTGTCGACCTCCGGGACGACGGGTCCGCCCAAACGGATCCCGCTGTCGTACCGCCAGATCGAAGCGGCGCTCGGCTCGGTCAACGGCCACATGGCACCCGGGCAGCGCCAACGTGCGCCGTTCACCGGCGGCGTCAGCCTCGTCACCACGCCGATGGTCCACATCGGAGGGCTCTGGGGCGTGCTGCAAGGGCTGGCGGAGACCCGTCGGCTCGTCCTGCTGGAACGCTTCACCGTGGACGCCTGGCGCGACGCCGTACGCCGGCACCGCCCGCGGATCGCGGGACTGCCGCCGGCCGCCATCCGCAGCGTGCTCGATGCGGACGTCCCGGCCGAGGACCTGGAGAGTCTGCGGGCCATCACCGCGGGCGCCGCGCCGACTCCGCCGGAGCTGGCCGACGCGTTCCTCGACCGGTACGGCATACCTGTGCTGGTGGTGTACGGAGCGACGGAATTCTCCGGCGCCGTGGCGGGCTGGTCGCTGCGCGACCACGGCAAGTGGTGGGTGCGCAAGCGCGGCAGCGTCGGCCGCCCGTTCCCTGGCGTCGAACTGCGCGTGATCGGCGAGGACGGCGAACCGCTCGCCGCCGGCAAGGTCGGCGTGCTCGAGATCCGCACTCCGCAGGCCGGCGGTGACGGCGACTGGATCCGCACCAGCGACCTTGCCCGTGTGGACGATGACGGGTTCCTGTGGCTGCGCGGCCGCGCCGACGACGTGATCATCCGGGGCGGGTTCAAAGTGCTGCCGTCGACCGTTGTGGGCGCACTCGAGCGTCATCCCGCGATCGCGGAGGCGGCGGTGGCGGGGGTACCGGATCAGCGGCTCGGACAGGTGCCCGTCGCCGCGTTCGAGTTGGCCCCCGGCTACGACGCGCCCACCGACGAGGAGCTGCGCGCCTTCTGCCGCAAGGAACTGCTGCCCTATGAGGTCCCGGTCCGGTTCCTGCCTGTCGATGCCTTGCCGCGCGGCGTCTCCCAGAAGGTCAGCCGCACCGATCTGCTCACCCTCTTTGCCGAAACCGAAGGGAAGTAACCGCCATGGAACGCGACGTATTCGAGGCCGATCACCGGGCGTTCCGCGAGGTCGTCCGAGACTTCGTCACCCGCGAGATGGCGCCTCACATGGAGCGCTGGGAGAAGGCGGGGATCGCCGACCGGGAGATCTTCGCCGCGGCGGCGAAGGTCGGGCTGGTGGGGTTCAACGTGCCCGAGGAGTTCGGCGGGGGAGGCGTGGACGACTTCCGTTTCAACGCCATCGTCGCCGAGGAACTCGCCGCCTCGGACGTCCACGGGCCCGGGTTCACCCTGCACAACGACGTCGTCGCGCCGTATCTGCTGAAGATGGCGAACGATGAGCAGAAGGCCCGCTGGCTGCCGCCGTTCGCCTCCGGCGAGGAGATCTGGGCGATCGCGATGACCGAGCCCGGCACGGGCAGCGACCTGAAGGGCATCGCCACGACGGCGGTGCGCGACGGTGACGACTGGATCATCAACGGTGCGAAGACCTTCATCTCGAACGGCATCAACTCCGACCGGGTCATCGTCGTCGCCAAGACCGACCCCGCGGGCGGCAGCAAGGCCTTCACCCTCTTCGTCGTCGAGCGGGGTATGGACGGGTTCACCCGTGGCCGCAACCTGGACAAGATGGGCCTGCACGCGCAGGACACCGCGGAGCTGAACTTCGACAACGTGCGCGTCCCCGCCGCGAACCTGCTCGGCGAGGAGGGCAGGGGCTTCTACCAGCTCATGACCAACCTCCCCGAGGAGCGGATGTCCATCGCCGTGTCGGCGGTCGCCGCCTCCCGCTCGATCCTGGACCAGACGATCGAGTACGCCAAGACGCGCACCGCGTTCGGGCAGCCGATCGGCTCCTTCCAGAACAGCCGCTTCCTGCTCGCCGAGCTTGACACCGAGGTCGACATCGCCCAGGTGTTCGTCGACCGCTGTCTGCGCGCCCTGTCGGCCAAGGAGCTGACTCACGTCGAGGCGGCCAAGGCCAAGTGGTGGACGACCGAGCTGCAGCAGCGCGTCGTCGACCGCTGCGTGCAGTTGCATGGTGGATACGGGTACATGAACGAGTATCCGGTCGCGAAGGCGTTCGTGAACGCCCGTATCCAGACCATCTACGGCGGCACCACCGAAATTATGAAGGAGATCGTGGGCCGCGCCCTAGGTGTCTGAGACCCGCCCCGCCGGCCGCACGCCGGCATCGCAGGACCGCAGCCGGACCGCCGCCACGGCGGTCCGGCTCAGCCGAGGAGGAGAACGACCGTGGAGTTCGGTGCCGGTACACCGCTGGAGGACTTCCGCCGGGAAGTGCGGGAATTCGTCGCCGCGCACGCGCCCCGCTTCAAGGTGCGCGCGGGGGTGCGAAGCCCGGAAGACGAAGGTGAGCTGAAGGCGTCCCTGCGGTGGACGGCCGAACTGTACGCCGCCGGATACCTGGGCGCCGACTGGCCCGAGCGGTTCGGCGGTGTCCCGGATCACGACCCGCTCCGCGATGTGGTCGTCCGGGAGGAGATCGCGAGAGCCCGCGCGCCGATGCCCGGCTCCGGCAGCGACCTCGCCGCGCACGCGCTGATCGGCTTCGGCAGGGAAGCGCAGAGGCAGACGTACCTGCCGGCCATCCGGGCGGGTGAGCAGCTGTGGTGCCAGCTGTTCAGCGAGCCCGACGCGGGCAGCGACCTGGCCTCCCTGCGCACTTCGGCCGTCAAGGACGGCGACGACTGGGTGATCAATGGCCAGAAGGTGTGGACGACCAACGGGCATTGGGCCGACCTCGGCTACCTGCTCGCCCGTACGGATCCCGACGCTCCCAAGCACAAGGGCATCAGCGCCTTTGTTCTCGACATGCGGGCCCCCGGCGTCCAGGTGAGGCCGCTGCGCGAGCTGACCGGGACCTCCGACTTCAACGAGGTCTTCTTCGACCAGGTGCGCGTCCCCGCCGAGGCGATGATCGGCAAGCCCGGGCAGGGCTGGGCCATCGCCAACACCTCGCTCGCGCAGGAACGGCATGGTGTCGGTGCCTCGGTCGTCTCGGTGGAGATGGCCTGGGAGGACCTCGTCGAGACCGCCCGCGCTCTGAAGATCGACGGGCGGCCCGCGATCGACCTCGAGGACGTCCGGCAGCAACTCGCCGCCTTCCGCGCCGAGGTCGACGCCGTCGCGACCCTCGCGCACGCGTCGCTGATGCGCTGGAGTGCGGGCAAGGACCGCATCACCGACGCGCCGATGGCCAAGCTCGGCTTCAGCGAGCTGAACCTGCGCCTCGCCGAGTACGCGGTATCCCTGCTCGGCGAGCGCGGCGTGCTGACCGAGGGCGACGACGAGGCCGTCGACGAGGGCCGCTGGCAGGACGCCTACCTGTACGCCCGCGCCTACACGATCGCGGGCGGCAGCTCCGAGGTCATGCGCAACATCATCGCCGAACGAGGCCTCGGCCTGCCCAGAGAGCCCCGCTGAGGAGGGACGACGGTGCACCTGTCGGAACTGGCCCGCCGGCACCCGAACAAGCCTGCCGTCATCACCGCGGCCACCGGCGCGGTCGTCACCTACCGGGAGCTGGACGACGCGTCCGTCCGGCTGGCCCGGCTTCTGAACCGGCACGGCATCGGCTACGGCGACCACGTCGCGCTGCTGTTCGACAACACCGACGGCTACTTCCCCGCGGCGTGGGCGTGCCAGCGGTCAGGCATCCTCTGGACACCGGTCAACCATCACCTGACTCCGGACGAGGCCGCCTACATCGTCCGGGACTGCGGTGCCCGCGCCCTCATCGCCTCCGCAGGCCTCGGTGACCTTCCCAAGCAGGTCGCTGACGCCTCGCCTGGTGTCGAACTGCGGCTGATGTCGGGCGGACCGGGTGGCGGCGGGTTCACCGATATCGCCGAGGCCACCGCATCAATGCCGTTGGGGGAGCGTGACGGTGAGCGCGAGGGTTACTACATGTTCTATTCGTCCGGGACGACCGGACGACCCAAGGGCATCCTTCCCTCTCTGCAGGGCGACCCGTTCGGGACGGGCCTGCGCATCGACCACACCATGCCGCGGCTCTTCGGTTTCGACGACCGGTCCGTCTACCTGTGCCCGGCGCCGCTCTACCACGCCGCACCGACCGGCTGGACGCTCGGCACCATACGCAACGGGGGAACGGTCGTGATCATGGACCGCTTCGATCCCGGGCGCACGCTCGCCTTCATCGAGAAGTACCAGGTGACGCACGCGCAGTTCGTCCCGACGATGCTCGTCCGGATGTTGAAGCTGCCCGATGAGATCCGTGCGAGATACGACCTGTCGAGCCTGCGGATGGTCGTGCACGCGGCGGCGCCATGCCCTGTCGAAGTCAAACGGCGGATCATCGAGCGGCTCGGCCCGATCGTCCACGAGTACTACTCGGGCAGCGAGGGCAACTGCTTCTTCCTCATCGACTCCCATGACTGGCTCGCCCACCCGGGTTCGGTCGGCCGGGCCACCTTCGGCAAGGTGCATGTGCTCGACGACGCCCACCGCGAACTCCCCGCAGGCGAGGTCGGCACCATCTGGTTCGAGGGGGCGCCGGAGTTCAGCTACCACAACGATCCGGGCAAGACCGCCGACGCCTTCGACGAGCGGGGCTGGAGCACGCTCGGCGACGTCGGGCGGGTCGACGCCGACGGCTACCTGTACCTGGTCGACCGCCGCACGGACCTCATCATCACCGGCGGTGTCAACATCTACCCGCAGGAGATCGAGGACGTCCTGCTCCCGCATCCGGCGGTCGCCGACGTCGCGGTCATCGGCGTCCCCGACGCCGAACTCGGACGGCGCGTGCACGCCCTCGTCCAGCCCGCGGACCCGTCCGCCGCCGGCCCGGAACTGGAGGCGGTGCTCGTCGCGCACTGCCGCGAGCACCTCGCGCTCTACAAGACGCCGCGTTCCCTCGAATTCGTCACAGAACTTCCTCGCACCCCCACCGGCAAGCTGCTGCGCCGCGTTCTGGTCGCCGCAGCCGAAGAGAGGCAGACATGAAGCTGAGCATGACCCTGAAGTACGCCGGCGACCCCGTGGAGACCATCGAGCAGGCCGCCGCCATGGAGCGCGTGGGCGTGGACGTTCTCTGGGTCGCCGAGGCCTACGGGTTCGACGCCCCGACCCTCATGGGGTACCTCGCCGCCCGAACCGACCGCGTCCAGATCGGCTCTGGCATCCTTAACGTCTACTCTCGCACCCCCGCGTTGATGGCGCAGACCGCGGCCGGCCTGGACGCGATCTCCGGCGGCCGCGGAATTCTCGGCCTCGGCGCCTCGGGTCCCCAGGTCATCGAGGGATTCCACGGCGTGCCCTATGAGCGGCCGCTCGCCCGTACCCGCGACGTCATCGAGATCGTCCGGCAGGGGCTGCGGCGCGAGCCGCTGCGCTACGAGGGCCGCACCACGACCGTCCCCCTCCCCGCCGACCAGGGAACCGGGCTCGGGAAGCCGCTGAAGATGCTGACCAAGCCCCTTCGCGACTCCATCCCGATCTACCTGGCGGCGCTGGGTGCGAAGAACGTCGAACTGGCGGCGGAGCTCGCCGAGGGCTGGCTTCCGCTGTTCTACCTACCCGAGCGGGCGAAGGAGACGTGGGGCGAGGCCGTCGCCGCCGGGCAAGCGCGTCGCGCACCCGAGCGCGGCGCGCTGCAGGTCGTCGCGGGCGGCATTCTCGCCATCGGGGAGAACCGCGACGAACTGCGCGACCTGGCGCGCCCACACCTCGCGCTCTACGTGGGAGGGATGGGGGCCAAGGGGCGCAACTTCTACAACGACCTGGTCCGCCGCTACGGCTTCGAAAAGGAGGCCGAGCAGATCCAAGAGCTCTACCTTTCGGGTCGTAAGGCCGAGGCCATCGCGGCCGTCCCGGACGAGCTGGTCGACTTGACGAACCTGATCGGCCCGGAGTCCTTCGTCCAGGAGCGCATCGCCGCCTACCGTGAGTCGGGCGTCACGATGCTCAACCTCGACCCGGCTGGAGCGGACCCGGTGGCCGCGATGGAGAAGGTGCGCGGATGGCTGTAGACGCCGCAGGCGCCGACATCGCCTCGCTGGTGCTGCGGATATCGGTCGGTGGCACCCTCATCGCCCACGGCTGGAACCACGCCTTCGGCGGGGGCAAGATCGAGGGCACCGCGGGCTGGTTCGAGTCCATGGGGCTGCGTCCGGGGCGCCTGCACGCCCTGATGGCGACGGGCACCGAACTGGGCGCCGGGCTGCTACTGATCCTCGGCCTGCTGACGCCCGTCGCCGCGGCAGGCGCGGTCGGGACGATGGCCGTCGCCCTCATCACCGCCCACCTGCGCAACGGCTTCTTCATCTTCCGGCCCGGCCAGGGCTACGAGTACGTGGTCATGATCATTCTTGTGGCCTGCGGCCTCGGAGCCCTGGGCGGCGGCACGGTGTCCCTCGACCGGGCTCTGACCATGTCGGACGACCTGTCCGGCTGGACCGGTCTGATCATCGCGGCTGGAACAGGAATCCTGGGCGCCGCCCTCCTCCTGGCGGCCTTCTGGCGTCCCGGTCGCCTCGCAGAGCAGCGCTGAGCGCTCGGGGCGTGCCGGTTACGCGGCACGCCCCAAGTTAAAGCGCATCACAGGGAGTCTTGAAGCCAGGCCGACAGGGCGTCCAGATGGCGCGCCAGGCGGTGCCGGGCCAAGCTCGCATCGCCGGCGAGGACCGCGTCGGCGATCTTCTGGTGAGTCGCCGCCGAGCGTTCTCGGTACTCGTCGTTCCCGGGCAGCCTTAGCGGAGTCGTGGCGGCCAGCACGGCGGTGAAGAGCGTCAGCAGGCGGTTGCCGCTCAACCGCGCCAGCGCCACGTGCAGGTCCGCATGGGCACGGTGGCGTACCTCGGCGACTCGTTCGTGGTCGAGGGCCGCCACCACCTCCAGCCGCTGTGCCGCAGCAGCCGGATCTGCGGCACAGGCCGCCGCCAGTTCGATCGCCTTCAGCTCAACGGCCGTTCGCACCTCGAACAGGTCGGTGGCCTTCACCTTCAGATAGCGCAGGTACAGGGCGAGAGCCTCGACGACCCTGGCCGGGTCTGGCGCGAGCACCAGGAGCCCGCCGCCCGGTCCCTGCCGCATCCGCGCGACCCCGTTGTGCTCGAGAATGCGCACCGCCTCGCGGAAGACGGCCCTACTCACGCCCAACTCCTCGCACAGCGTCGGCTCGTTTCCGAGGACCTCCCCGGTGGGCCAGCCGAGCCGGTGTATCTCCTGCCGGACGATCAGCGCCACCTTCTCGGGCAGTTTTGCGGAGGTCGAGTCCGCGCCCGCCTGGGCGAGCTGCTCGCGGAGTGGTAGTGCCAGCGCGACACCATGACCGGCGGCTCGCGGTTCGCGAACTCTGAGGAGCCAGGTGCGCTCGCCCTGAAGATGGCTGCGGACGCGCCGTTCGGCTTTGACCTCGTCGCCGGACACGATCGCCTCGGCTATGGCGCGCAGCGCTCTGCTCCGTTCGGCGGAACTGCTCTCTCCGAGTTCGTAGTCATCGGTTGGAGGACCGGCGAGGACACCGGTCACTCTGGTCAGCGTCGGGATGAAGATCGACAGCACCGGGTTGGCACTGGCCCGCGCGATCGCGACGCTGAGCGGTCGGGCCACGGTGTCGGTGGCGGCAACGTCGCGCAGGTGCGCGATGTCGTCCTCACCGATACGGCGGGCCGCCAGCCGTGCGGCCAGCACTTCCAGCGTGATGCGGGCCTCGTACAGTTCCTCGACGGACACGTCCGCGAAGTGGAAGAAGGCGGCCACCGACTCGGCGACCGCGGCGCCCGCCGGCGCCCGCACCACCAGACCGCCGCCTCTTCCGCGTCGCATCGCCGCGACCTGTTTGTACTCCAGGATGCTGATCGCCTCACGGACGGCCGCACGCGATACCCCGTAGCGCTCGATCAGTTCCGCCTCGGCGCCGAGCACCTCGCCTACGGGCCAGCCGCGATCGATGATGTCGTCCTCGATGCGCCGGGCCACCTGCTCGGCGAGTTTGCGTCGTGGCTCCGTGGGGGCCGCCTCCTCGCGCACCGTCACTTCGGGACCCCCAGTCGCTGTCTCCCGGTCGGGGGAAATCGTAGCGAGCATCTTGGCGGGATGGATCAAACATGCTACTAATTTTGCCAAGAGAGACCTGCATCACGAGATGACCGTCGCCATGCCCGGTCGCCGCAGTGGTGCGTGAACCTGTCCGCCGACCAGCTCCATGCCGTTGAGCAGTACTGCTCGAGTGCGCCTGCCGCTGACTCTGCGGGGAGAGGTGGCCTGATGGGGCCGATAACGGACCATGCGTCGAAAGACTTGGACGCCCAGCCGATCCTCTGTAAAATAGTGAACCAAATAGCGTTGATCACGCTCAACCGACCAAGCCGTCTCAATGCCCTCACGCCCGCGATGCGTGAGGCCTATCTGGAGACGCTCGACCGCGCCGACCGCGACGCGGACGTCCGGGCCATCGTGGTCACGGGCGCCGGGC
This sequence comes from Actinomadura sp. NPDC048394, assembly GCF_040651755.1. NCBI lineage: Bacteria > Bacillati > Actinomycetota > Actinomycetes > Streptosporangiales > Thermomonosporaceae > Actinomadura > Actinomadura sp. NPDC048394. The sequence continues at coordinate 27,028 of NZ_JBEZJL010000091.1, forward strand.
GGGCCTTCTGCGCCGGTGCCGACTTCACCGCGTTGGAGGGGCTGGACGCCGCGAAGATGCGGTCGCGCATGCAGAACCAGAAGGTTCCGTTCGACCGGGCGCTGCGGCTCGGCAAGCCGCTCATCGCCGCTGTCAACGGCGCCGTCGCCGGGATCGGCATGGCTCACGTGCTCATGGCCGACATCCGGTTCGCCGCGCCCGAGGCCAGGTTCACCACCGCGTTCGCCCGGCTCGGGCTGACCGCCGAGGGCGGTACGGCCTGGCTGCTGACCCGCCTGGTCGGCACGGCAAGGGCCATGGACATGCTCTGCTCGTCCCGCGTGGTCGGGGCGGAGGAGGCCGAACGCATCGGCCTCGTCCAGTGGATCGTTCCTGCCGACGAGCTGCTCGATCGGGCGCTGGCCTACGCCGTCGCCCTCGCCGGGAACTCCGCGTACTCCCTGGCCCGTATGCGCGAACAGGTCTACTCCGCCTGGGAACAGGACTGGCCGTCCGCTTACGAGCACTCCCAGCAGTTGGTCTACGAGAGCCTCGACCGGCCCGAGTTCACCGAGCTCGCCGCGCGCCGCAAGGCCGAGCGCGCGAGCCGTGCGGCATCTGCCGGCATGGCATCCGCTTGAGCGTTCCTCGGCCGAGCCTTCCACGCCTCCCGCGGCGTCTTCCATCCCAGCAGCGCATGAAGGAGTTGCAACCGTGACCCAAACGGCGACCGAGACGTCGGCCCGTCCGGCGACGCTCACTCCGCTCGTCTCGCCGCGTTCGATCGCGGTGGTCGGCGCGTCCGACCAGCCGGCCCGCATCGGCGGACGTATCCTCGCCCGCCTCAAGGAGACCTACGGCGGCGGAATCTTCCCGGTGAACAGCTCCCGCACGACCGTGCAGGCCCTGCAGGCCTTTCCCGACATCTCCGCGGTGCCCGAGCCGGTCGACCTCGCCATCGTCGCCGCGCCGGGCCCTGCGGTCCCGCAGATCGCCCGGGACGCCGCCGCGAAGGGCGTCGGTGCCCTGCTCGTCCTGTCGGCGGGCTTCGGCGAGGTCGGTGAGGAGGGACGCCGCGCTCAGGACGAGCTCGTTGCGATCGGCAGGGGGTCGGGGATGCGGATCTGCGGTCCGAACTGCATCGGCATCATGAACCTGACGATCGGGCTCCGCGCGGTCTTCTCCACCATCACCGGCGTCCCGCAGGAGACGGGAAACGTCGGCATCGTCAGCCAGAGCGGCGGCTTCGGCATGGGGATGTTCGAGACGGCCCAGCAGTCCGGGCTGGGCGTCTCCTACATGCTCGCCACAGGCAATGAGGCGGACGTGACCTGCGGTGAGATGGTCGCACACCTGGTCGAACAGCCCGATGTGCAGGTCGTCGCCCTCTTCATGGAGGGGGTGCGCAAGCCCGGCACGCTCATGGCCGCGGCACACCGCGCGCTCGAACTCGGCAAGCCGATCCTCGCCGTCCGCACGGGCCGGTCGAGGGTCGGCGCCCGGGCCGCCGCCAGCCACACCGGCGCGTTGTCCTCCGCCGACGACGTGGTTTCGGCCGCGTTCGAGGCGGCGGGCATCATCCGGGTGGACGGGCCGGCCGAACTAGTGGAGTTCGCCCGTGTCTTCTCGGCCGGACGCCGACCGAGCGGCAGGCGGCTCGCGGTCGTCACCTCCAGTGGTGGCGCGGGCGTGTTGATGGCCGACGCCGCGGAAAGCGCCGGACTGGAGATGCCGAGTCCGGCAGGGGCCCTGGAGGGCGAACTTGCGTCGCTGGTGCCCTCATTCGGGTCGATCGCCAATCCCATCGACCCGACCGCACAGATCGTCAACGACCAGTCGATGCTCCGGGAGCTGTTCACCAAGGTGGCCGCGGCTCCGGACTACGACATGGTCGTCGTCGCCGGAGCTGCGCGGGGCCTGGGCTCCCAGCTCCGCGACACGATGCAGGCGGCGAACGATGCCACTACCAAGCCGTTCGCGGTGTGGGCGAGCCAGCCGGACGTTGCGCGCGACCTCATGGGACGCGGCGTGACGGCTTGCCATGACCCCAATCTGCTGATCCGTGCCATGGGGGAACTGGCCCGGTACCAGGAGAACTGCGAGCGCCTGCTGAAGGAACCCGCTCGCATGCAGGGCGGTGTCCCGGCCCCAGACGCGCCTTCGCGCCCGCTCGCCGAGCACGTCTCCCGGCGTTATCTGACCGAGGCCGGCATCCCGGTGCCCCCTGAGCGGATGGTGGCCGGCGCCGCGGAAGCGGAGGCCGCGGCGGCCGAGCTCGGCGGCCGGGTCGTGATGAAGCTCAGCGCCGGGTGGCTCACGCACAAGAGCGAGCACGGTGCCGTTCATGTCGGGCTGTCGGACCCCGTCGAGATCCGAGCGGCGTTCGAGCGGCTCACCGGTGTGGCGGAGACGTTGCGACCCGATGGCGCGCCCGCCGCCGAGGTCCTGGTGCAGCGGATGGCCGAGCCGGGCCTGGAGTTGGTCTGCGGCCTGTTCACCGATCCGACTTTCGGGCCGGTGGTCACGGTGGGACTCGGCGGAACGCTCGTCGAGATCACCAGGGACAGGAGGCTGGGACTCGCTCCGGTCGGCCAGGCAGAGGCTGAGCGGCTGGTCGGCGAGCTCTCCGGAGGACGCCTCGTCGGCGCGGCTCGCGGACTCACCCGCGAGCAGGCCACGGGCGTGGCCGGCGTGCTCGTCGCCCTCGGGGAGATCGCCCGACGCCATCCCGAGGTCCGCGAACTCGAACTGAACCCGCTGATCGTCGGCCCGTCGGGCGCCGTCGCGGTGGACGCCCTCGCGGTGGTGGCGGGAGACGGGCCATGCTGAGGACGGTCGTCATCCGGCTGCTCGCGATGATCCCGCTGGTCTTCCTCGTGGCGACGGGCGTCTTCTTTCTCAGCCAGCTGTCCGATGTCGACCCCGCCGAGAACATCGTCGGGCCGGACGCGTCCGCCGCCCAGGTCGCGGCGGTCCGCACGGAACTGGGCTTGGACCGTCCCGTGCTGGAGCAGTACACCGACTGGCTTTCCGGAGCCGTCCACGGTGATCTCGGCCAGTCGCTCTACACCAAGGCCGATGTGGCGACCTCGCTGATGCAGGCGCTCCCGGTCACGCTCTCGCTGACCCTCGGCGGGCTTCTGGTCGGGGTGCTGCTCGGCGTGCCGTCAGGGATATGGAGCGCGCTGCGCGCGGGCCGCGCCGGAGACAAGGCGATCAGCCTGGTCGCCACGGTCGGGCAGGCGGTGCCCGGCTTCTGGCTGGGACTCCTGCTGATCTTCGCGTTCGCGATCCGGATGCCCTGGTTCCCGTCCATCGGGTACGTCCCGATCGACCAGGACCCCGCCGGCTGGCTGCGAAGCCTGACACTGCCCTCGATCTCGCTCGGTCTGATCGCCGCTGCCGCGATCTCCCGGCAGACGAGGTCCAGCATGATCGGCGTCCTGCAGCAGGAGTACGTGCGGACCGCGCTGAGCAAGGGCCTGTCCAAGCGCCGTGTCGTCGTCAAGCACGCGCTGAAGAACGCGGCCGTGCCGATCGTTACGGTCCTCTCGTTCCAGGTGACGACCCTGCTCGGCGGCTCGATCGTCATCGAGCGGCTGTTCGCCATGCCCGGCCTCGGGCAGCTGGCGATCAACGCGGTGCTGCGCCGCGACCCCGACGTCATCCAAGGGATCGTCGTGCTCACCGTCATCGTGGTCGTCCTCGTCAACGTGCTGCTCGACCTGTCGTATGCATGGCTCAATCCCAAGGTGCGTGCGGTATGACCGAGGCGCTCGCGACCGAGACGACCGGCGCGTCCGTGGACACGGAGCGTTCCCAAGCGCGGCTGACCGCCCGCTTGGTGCATTCGAAGGCGATGTTGTTCTGGGCTGCCGTGGTCCTGCTGGTCGCGATCTGCGCGGTGCTCGCCCCGCTGATCGCCCCGTACGACCCGCTCAAGGGCGACATCCGTGACGGGCTGCTCGACCCGTCTGCCCACCACTGGCTGGGCACCGACAAACTCGGCAGGGACGTGCTGTCCCGTCTGCTTTACGGGGCACGGACAGCGCTTCTGTCGGCCATCGAAGCGGTCGGGATCGCCGCGGCGATCGGTATCCCGCTCGGTCTGCTGTCGGGCTACCTCGGCGGCTGGACCGACCGGATCCTGATGCGGATCGTCGAGGGCGTCATGTCGGTGCCGTTCCTGGTGCTCGCCATCGCGCTGATCTCCGTGCTCGGGCCCGGCCTGTGGAAGTCCATGGCGGTCGTCGGCGTCGTCTACGCGATGACCCTGGTGCGGCTGGTCCGCGGTGAGGCGCTGGCCGCCCGCGAGGAGCTCTACGTCGACGGGGTCCGGGTGGCCGGCGCCGGGAGCGGAAGGATCGTGTTCCGGCACATCCTGCCCAATATCACCCCGCCGCTGATCGTGCAGATCACTCTGATGATCGCCGGAGCGATCATCGCGGAGGCCACGCTCTCCTTCCTGGGGCTCGGCGCACAGGCCGGCGACGCCAGCTGGGGCTCGATGCTGTCGGACGCGCAGGCGAGCATCCGCGAGAGCTTCTTCCTGGCACTGCCGCCGGGGTTCGCGATCCTTTTCACGGTCCTGGCGTTCAACCAGGTCGGGGACGGGGTCCGCGACCTGTTCGCGCGCGAGGCCAAGGCCGGCTCGCTGGGCGTGAATCCGGTGCTGAGAGCCGGCGGCCACGGGGAGGCTCCACCGGCGGGAGCCACCGTAGACGACCCGGTCCTGAGCGTCCGCGACCTCACGGTCTCGTTCCCGCAGCCGGGGGCGGGGCGGGTCACGGTGGTGCAGGGAGTCTCCCTGGACGTCGGCAAGGGCGAGATCGTCGGCCTGGTCGGCGAGTCCGGCAGCGGGAAGAGCGTCACGGCCATGTCGCTGCTCGGCCTCGTTCCCGATCCGGGACGGGTGCGGGCGACGTCCATCCGCCTGGACGATCGGGACCTGGCCGGGTTGACGTTCGACGAGCTGCGCAAGGTGCGCGGCGGCGAGATCGGCGTGGTCTTCCAGGAACCGATCGCCAGTCTGAATCCCGCCTACACGGTGGGGGACCAAGTCGCCGAGGTGCTCCGCGAGCATGAGGGGCTGAGCCGGGCGAAAGCACGTGAGCGCGTGGTGGACCTGTTCGACCAGGTGCACATATCGGACCCGGCCGGGCGACTCGGCGACTACCCGCACCAGTTCTCGGGTGGCATGGCGCAGCGCGTGATGATCGCGATGGCGCTGGCCTGCGGGCCCCGCCTGCTGGTCGCGGACGAACCGACCACCGCCCTGGACGTCACCGTGCAGGGGCAGGTTCTCGACCTGCTGCTGGAACTGCGTGAGCAGACCGGCATGTCCATCTTGCTGATCACCCACGACCTGGGTGTGGTCGCCGACGTCGCGGACCGCGTCGCCGTGATGTACGCCGGGCAGCTCGTCGAGTGCGGGCCCACCGAGGAGGTCTTCCGCCGGCCGTCGCATCCGTACACCGAAGGCCTGTTGACCTCATTGCCGCGCAATGTGCGCCGCACAGGCCGGTTGCCGTCGATTCCGGGCGTGGTCCCGCCACCGAGCGCGTGGCCCGAGGGCTGCCACTTCGCGCCGCGATGTGCGCACGCTCGGCCGGAATGCTCGGCCGGGCCGATCGAGCTGGCGGCCGGCGGACGGGACCGCGCGGTCCGCTGCGTCCGTTCCAGAGAGCTCACCCTGACCGGCGTCCGCGCTCTCGACGTCGCACAATCCGCCGCGCCTTCGGCGTCCGTCCGGATCGAGAAGAAGCCATGACGATCACGAAGGGAAACGCCGTCGCGGCCGGCGCCGACTTGCTGCGGGTGAGGAATCTGACCGTCACGTTCGCTGGACGCCGCAGCGCTCCGTGGCGGCGGCCCGGCACGATGGTCGCTGTCAACGACCTGGACCTCGACCTCGCGCCCGGGGAGACGCTCGGACTGGTCGGTGAGTCGGGATCCGGAAAATCCACCACGGCACGGGCGATTCTCCGGCTGCTGCGACCGTCCGGCGGGACCATCGAGGCCGCGGGCTTCGCGGTCGGCGCGTTCGGCCGACGCGTGCCGCTGGAGTACCGCCGTGCCGTGCAGGCGGTGTTCCAGGACCCGCTGGGCTCCCTCGACCCGACCAAGGTGGTCGGTGACATCCTGGCCGAGCCCCTGGCCGTCCATTTCGGCCTGCGGGGAGCGGAACGGGACCGGCGTGTGACCACGCTCCTGGACCAGGTCGGGCTTGCCGGTCATCACCTTCGCCGCTACCCCTACGAGCTGTCGGGCGGGCAGCGGCAGCGGGTCTCGATCGCTCGCGCGCTGGCGGTCGAGCCGAAGCTGATCATTCTGGATGAGCCGGTGAGCGCACTGGACGTGTCGGTGCAGAGCCAGGTCGTCAACCTCCTGGAGGACGTTCAGGAACGCACCGGCGTGGCGTACCTGTTCGTCGCGCACGACCTCGCCGTCGTGCGACACGCCTGCGACCGGATCGCCGTGATGTACCGCAGCCGCATCGTGGAGGAGGGCCCGGCCGACCGGATCTGCGAGGCCCCTGCGCACCCCTATACCGAGGCCCTGCTCGCGGCCGTCCCGGATCCCGACCCGGCCCGCCAGCGCGTCCAGCGGACCCGGCGACGAGAACTGCGCGCGACCGCTCCTACCGGCGCCGTCCCGGCGACCGGGTGCCCATTCGCCTCCCGATGCCCCCACCGGATGCCGGTGTGCACCGAATCCTTTCCCGCCTGGACCCCTGTCAGGGGCGGTGGCCGAGTGGCCTGCCACCTGCACGACGGTTCCACTACCACCCCGGAGGAGACATGACGATCCGGAACTCGGCCACCTGTCGGGCGCTCACGGCGGCCGCCGCGCTCGCGACAGCCCTGGCACTGACGGCCTGCGGCGGCGGTGCGACCGGAGGCGGGGCCGCGGGCTCGCTGGTCGACACCACCGGTGCGCCCGCCTCGCCCACCGGCACGCTGCGCTTCGCCGCGTGGCAGGAGACGCCATCGATGGATCCGGCGCGCACCACCACACAGAACGGCGCGCTGATCTTCCCTGAGTACGACACGCTCACGATCGTCGACGACAAGTTCGACCCGAAGCCGTGGCTGGCGACCTCCTGGTCGCAGCCGGATCCGCGGACCTGGGAGTTCAAGCTCCGCACGGACGTGACGTTCCACGACGGCTCTAAGTTCGACGCCGAGACCGTCAAACTCAACCTCGACCGGGCCAGGAAGATCACCGGGGGCCCGTACACCAACATCTACGCACCGATCGCGTCGGTGAAGGTCGTGGACCCTGCGACGGTGGACGTGGCGTTCTCCGAACCGCAGCCCGACTTCCCCTACAGCATGTCCACGGTCGCCGGAGCGATGATCAGCCCGAAGGCGGTCAAGGACGGCACGGATCTGACCCGCACGGCGGCCGGCAGCGGCGGCTGGATCTGGCAGAAGGACGCCCACAAGGAGGGTGCCGAGCACGTCTACAAGGCGAACCCGAACTACTGGAACAAGGCCGCCGTCCGGGCGCAGACGATCGACGTGAAGATCATTCAGGAGGACAACGCCCGGCTGAACGCCGTGCAGACCGGCCAGATCGACGTCATGGGAACGCTGCAGCCGGGTCAGATGCAGCCGGCCCAGTCCGCCGGCCTCAGGGTGCTGTCCGACTTCACGTTCACCGGCACGTTCCTGATCATGGACCGGGGCGGGAAGAAGGTGCCGGCCTTCGCCAAGCCCCAGGTCAGGCAGGCCATCGGCCTGCTGCTGGACCGCGACGCGTACAACAAGGCGCTGCTGTCGGGCAAGGGCGACTCTAAGGGCGGCGGCTTCGCGGCGCCAGGCTCGCGCTGGTACGACGCCTCGCTCGACGGGCTGAACAGGCCGGACACTGCGAAGGCCAAGCAGTTGCTCGCCCAGGCCGGCTATCCGAACGGTTTCTCCTTCGAGGTCGGCAACGCCCCGGTCATCCGGCAGATCAACGAGACCATCGCGCAGCTGCTGAAAGAGGGCGGCATCACGATGAAGATCACCGATGTCGCCGACGGCCAGTACACGGCGGAGGTCCGCAAGGGGCGCTTTCCGGCGGGCTACTTCGTGCCGACCTCCATCGACCCGTACCAGTGGTGGAGCCGGACCATCTCCAACAACGGTATCTACAACTCCTTCGGGCTGAAGGATCTCGCCGACCTGGAGGGCGTCTACGACAAGGCCCGCGCGATGAGCGGCGACGACGCTCGAAAGCCGCTGATCAGCCGGTTGCAGAAGGAGACCGTCGAGCGCGGTGTCGCGTTCCCGCTGAGCCAGAACCCGCGGGCGGCCGCCCTCACGGCCTCTGTGCACGCCTCGCAGCAGCCGATCTTCGCGCCGGAGGACATAGCCCCGCGCCCATACTTCCTCTGGACAAAGTAATCTATGTTCACGAAGTCATCTAAGTGGATGTGGGCTGAGTGGACGAACTGACTCCGACGGCATGGCTGTTCGACGTGGACGGCACCCTCCTGGACTCCGTGACCGGGACGTCCTTGCGCCCGCTGGCCAGGGAACTGCTCAGCGGTCTGGCCGAGCGGGGCGTGCCCGTGCTGCTCTGGAGCGCGGGTGGCGCCGACTATGCGCGCCGCCGCGCTGACGGAGCGGGCATCGCCGGATACGTCGCGGCCGTGCATGAGAAGGAACGGCGGGACGGGGACGGTCGCTGGGTCCTGCCCGACCTGCCGCCAGAGCACACCCCCGCCGTCCTCGTTGACGACCAGCCGGACGAGCTACCCCCGGCCGGGGAGGTACTGGGGGTCTCGCCGTACGTCGGCCCGAATCCGCGCGACACCGGACTCGCCTCCCTGCTGGCAAGGCTTGTGCGCCCCAGCGGGCCGGTCCGAGTGCTCGAACGAAGGGAACCCATGAACGACGTCGGCCCCGAATGCGGGCGGCCTCTGTCAGCGCGGCTGCGCCGGATGATCGCCATCGATCCTTCGGCGACCGCCCTCACGTTCGGTGATCGGACCTACCCGTGGTCTTTCCACCGCGAGGCGATCGAGGATCTAGAGCATCTGCTGGACGGGACGGGCGCAAGGCGCATCGGCATCGTGCTGCGCAACCGTCCCGCCCACGTGGCGGCGCTGATCGCCGTGCTGGCGACGGGCCGCGAGGTCATCACGCTCAGCCCGTTCCACGGGGACTCCGGGCTGGCCGAGGACATCGCAGGACTCGCTCCGCAGGCCGTCATCGCGGATCCGGAGGACTGGGCGAGGGAGGGTGTCGCCGCGGCGGCGCGTCGGGTAGGGGCGGTCGCGATCGAGACCGGCGATGCCCGCGCTCTCATCCGGCACACGACCGACTGGACTCCGGATCCACGCCCGGCCGAGGTCTCCGATGCGGCGATCCTGATGCTCACCAGCGGGACCACTGGCAAGCCCAAGCGGGTCGAGTTGACCTACGACCGGTTCACCGCAGCGTTCAACGCCGCCGGCACGGGTGCCGCGATGGACGCAGAGGCGCGCCTGCGCCCCGGGACCGGCATCCTGTGGGCGTCCCTCGTGCACATCGGCGGATTCTATTTCGCTGTGAGCGCCGTCCTGGAGGGACGGGCCACGGCGCTGATGGAGCGGTTCGACGTCGAGACCTGGACCGCCCTCGTCCGCCAGCACCGTCCCAAAATCATCGGCCTGCCGCCGGCGGCCATGCGCATGGTCATGGACGCCGACGTTCCGCCCGACGTGTTCGACGGTGTGCGCGGGGTCCTGTCCGGGACCGCGCCGCTGGACCCCTCCGAGGCCGACCGCTTCGAGGCCCGCTATGGCGTTCCCGTGCTGACCAACTACGGCGCCACGGAGTTCGCCGGTGCCATCGCCGGCTGGCATCTGAGAATGCGCCGCGAATGGGGCCATTTGAAGAAGGGGAGCGTCGGGCGTCCCCACCCGGGCATCGAGCTGCGCATCGTCGACCGCGAGAGCGGAACGCCGCTGGACACCGGCGAGATCGGAGTCCTGGAGGCGCGCGGAGGTCAGCTTCCGGGCGCCGGCTGGACGCGCACCACCGACCTGGCCTCCTTGGACGCGGACGGTTTCCTGTTCATTCACGGCCGTGCTGACGACGCCATCAACCGGGGCGGTTTCAAGATCGTTCCGAGCGTCATCGAGGACGCGCTCAAAGCGCATCCGGCGGTCACCGATGCCTGCGCCGTCGGACTGCCCGACGAGCGGCTCGGCGAGGTTCCGGTCGCCGCGGTCAGCCTCCAGTCCCCGGCCGAGGCCGCGGAACTCCGCGAGTGGCTGGCAGGCCGGCTCGCCCGCTACCACCTGCCCGCCGACATCAAGATCGTGGACGAGCTGCCGCGCACCCCGTCCATGAAGATCAGCCGCCCGGACGTCCGGGCCCTCTTCGCCACCGAAAGGACCGCCTGATGAACGAGACGACCGATGAGCGCACAAAGGAGGAGTTCGAGCAGGCGACCTCCGCCGAACTGAACGACGCCGACATCGACAAGGACCGCGCGATCGTCGGCCGCGACTGGGCGAGCCGGTCGCAGGAGTTCCTCGGCACCGCGACGCCGGAGGCCATCCGCAACTTCGCCAACGGCTACGGGGACGACAACCCGCTGTTCACCGACCCGGAGTACGGGCGGGGCACCCGCTGGGGCGGGCAGATCGCCCCGCCGATCATGGCGGCGATCCTGAACGCCCCGCTGCGCGGCGAGCGGCCGTCCAAGCAGGAGCGGGGCGGCAGCTACCGCGGCATCCACGCTTTCGTGTCGGGCGGCACGTGGGACTGGTACCGGCCGATCCGGCCCGGTGACACCCTCTACAGCTTCGGAGGCCTGGAGTCGGTCGAGGTCAAGCGCTCGGAGTTCGCCGGACGGTCGGTCGTCAAGGTGAACCGCGAGGTCAAGATGAACGGGAACGCCGAGATCGTCGGCGTCTACCGCACCCTGGTCATCTACACCGAGCGTAAGAAGGCCCGCGAGCGCGGCAAGTACAAGAACATCGAGGAGCCGAACTACACCGACGAGGACCTCGCCAAGATCGACGAGATCTATGCAGCGGAGAAGCCCCGCGGCCGCGAGCCGCGCTACTACGAGGACATCAAGATCGGTGAGGCGCTCCCGCCGATGGTGAAGGGCCCGCTGACCACCACCGACATGGTCGTCTTCCATGCCGGCGGCTACGGCTTCGTCCCCTACGGGCTGAAGACCGGCCGGCTCGCCTACCAGAACCGGCAGCGGATCGCCCCTTTCTACATCAAGAACGACTACGGGGTGCCGGACGTCGCGCAGCGCGTCCACTGGGACTCCGCCTGGGCGCAGGCCATCGGAAACCCCCGTGCCTACGACTACGGCGTGCTCCGCGAGTGCTGGGCGCACCACTACCTGACGGACTGGGCCGGCGACGACGCCTGGGTGGTCGCGCAGCACGACGAGATCCGCAAGTTCAACTACCAGGGCGACACCCAGTTCCTGTCGGGCGAGGTCACGGCGAAGGATGATCGGGACGGCCGGTGCTTGGTCGACATCTCGTTCAAGGCCACCAACCAGCGCGGCGAGGACACGATGAAGGGCACCGCGACCGTCGCCGTGCCGAGCCGCGAGCAGGGCCCGGCACTGCTGCCGCAGGTTCCGGCCGACCTGCAGCGCAAGGCGATCGAGATGATGGCCCGGCACGGCGAACTGCTGCGCGAGGGCCGGTAATGAGCGCCGAAGGCGACGGCGGCGTCCGCTCTGCTCTCACCGGGGGCGTCATGCGGATCACCCTGGCACGCCCGGGAAAGGCGAACGCCTTGCGCCGCGAGGACATGACCGCTCTGCTCGACGTCCTCGAGCAGTCCGCGGCGACCGGCGACGTCCGAGCCGTGCTCATCGACGCGGAGGGACGGAACTTCTGTGCCGGCGCGGACCTAGTGACCGCCAATGCTCCGGGGGATGGTAAGCCGCCGCTCGGCTCGATGATCCGTTCACTGGCCGCGACTGCGCACCGCCTGATCCAGACGCTGTGGGACTTCCCGGCGCCGACCGTCGCGGCGGTCCAGGGCCGGGCGGCCGCGCTCGGGTTGAACATCGCGCTGGCGACCGATTTCGTGGTGGCCGCCGACACGGCCTCGTTCGCCCACCCGTTCGCGCAGCGGGGATTCACCGCCGACAGCGGCGCCACCTACCTGCTCCCGCGGCTCATCGGAGTGGCACGCGCGAAACGGATGCTGATCCGCGGGACGGTCGTCCCGGCGCCGCAGGCCCTGGAGTGGGGACTGATCGGGGACGTGGTCCGAGCAGAGGAACTGCCGGGGGTGGCGGAGGGCCTCGCGGTCGAGCTGGCGAGCGGGCCCACGCTCGTCCATGCCCTCACCAAGGCACTGGTGTCGGACCATCTGACCTCCGACCTGCCGCGCGCCCTGGCGGCGGAGGCCCGCACGGTCGAGCTCAGCCTGCGCGGTGACGACTTCAAGGAGGGTGTACGCGCCTTCCTCGGACGCCGCGCCCCGGTCTTCACCGGACGCTGACCAGGAGGAACATCGTGGACATCGGATTCACCTCCGAGCAGGAGGAGCTGCGCGCCGTGCTGCGCGCCTTCCTGGACGAACATGCCGACAGGCGCGTCCTGATCGACACCGAGAACCGGCACGACCCGAAGCTGTGGCGGCGTATGGCCACGGAGATCGGCGTGCAGGGGCTCACGGTTCCCGAGGAGTACGGCGGCGCGGGGTTCGGGGCGGCTGAAATGTGCGTGGCGTTCGAGGAGCTGGGCCGGGCGCTCGTCGGCGGACCGATGCTGGCGACCATCGGCTTGGCCGTGCCGGCGCTGCTGGCCTGTGAGGATGAGGACGCAAGGGGCGAGTTCCTGCCCGGTATCGCGGACGGCTCCACGGTCGCGACGCTGGCGTTCGTCGAGGCCGAGGGCACCTGGGAGACCGGCGCCGTTCACACCCGCGCGAAGCGGACCGGCGACGGCCACATCATCGATGGCACCAAGTACTTCGTGCTGGACGGAGCGATCGCCGACCTCGTCCTCGTCACCGCCTGCACCGATGACGGGACGGCGCTCTTCTCGGTCTCCGGCGATGCCGCCGGGCTGTCCCGTCGTGCGCACGAAGCCGTCGACCTGACAAGGGGGATGGCTCGGTTGGACTTCGCGTCCGTGCCCGCCCGCCTGCTGTCGTCCGATCCGTCCGCGGTCGAGACCGCGCTGGACCGGGCCCGGATCGCCCTCGCGGCGGAGCAGGCCGGGGGAGCGCAGTGGTGCCTGGACACGGCCGTCGCCTACGCCAAGACCCGTCACCAGTTCGGACGTCCCATCGGGAGCTTCCAGGCGGTGAAGCACCGCTGCGCCGACATGATGGTCGCGGTCGAAGCGGCGCGTTCCGCTGCTTACCTCGCTGCGCTTACGGCACATGGTGCCCTTCAGGATCTGGCCGTCGCCGCCACGAGCGCCCAGGTCTGCTGTTCGCGTGCCTATACGGAGGTCGCCGCAGGCGCCATCCAGGTCCACGGCGGCATCGGCTTCACCTGGGAGCACGACGCGCACCTGTTCTACAAGCGTGCCAAGACGGACGAGTTGCTCTTCGGTACGGCCGACTGGCACCGCGAGCGGCTCGCGCGGCTCACCGGAATCGGGACGGCCGAGACCACGGAAGGAGCCGTGAATGTCTGACGACACAGAGTTTCGCGAGTCATTGCGCGCGTTCCTGAAGGAGCACGCGCCGGGCAGGGCGCCGAAGGGCGCGGCCGAACGCCTGGCCTTCGCAAAGGCATGGGCGGCGACCAAGTACGACCACGGCTTCGCCGGGCCCGCCTGGCCTCGCGACGCGGGCGGCATGGGCCTGCCGTTCGAGCAGCAGGTCATCTACCACGAGGAGATGGCCAGGTACCGGCTGCCGGCGATGCCGGGGACCGGCTGGGAGATGGTCGGTCCGACGATCATCAAGTACGGGACGCCCGAGCAGAAAGAGAGGTATCTGCGCGCGACGCTGCGCGCCGACATCGTGTGGGCACAGGGTTTCTCGGAGCCGGAGGCCGGCTCCGACCTTCCCGGTCTGCGCACGACCGCCCGTCGCGACGGCGACCACTATGTGGTGAACGGCCAGAAGGTGTGGAACACCAACGCCGAGAAGGCCGACATGCTGTTCGTCCTCGTCCGGACCGGCGCGCAGGAGGCACGGCAGAAGGGCATCAGCTACCTGCTGATCGACGCGCACGCGCCCGGCGTGACCGTCCGCCCGATCCGCGACATCACCGGCGGCGAGCACTTCTGCGAGATCTTCTTCGACGAGGTCAGGGTGCCTGTGTCACAGCGGGTGGGAGAGGAGAACGAGGGCTGGCGCATCGCTCGGACGACCCTCGGACACGAGCGTTCGGCGGGAGCGCTGAACCAGGCCGCGTTCTACCGCCGGATCGTAGACGAATTGATCGCGCTGGCCCGCGAGCGCGGCGCCGTCGCGGACACCGGCATCCGCCGCAGACTCGCCGACTTCGATGTGCGCGTCCGTGTGATGAACGCGCACGCGGCCCGGACGATCGCCTCGATCGTCGCCACGGGCGAACCCGGCCCCACGTCCTCGGTGTCCCGCCTGTACAACAGCGTGTTCGAGCAGGAACTGCATGAGTTCGCAGTCGAACTGCTCGGTCCGTTCGGGCTTCTCGGACGCGGTGACCCTGACACGGTGCAGCGCGGCCGGTGGACGGGCGGATGGCTGGCCACCCGCGCCTCGACCATCGGGGCGGGCACCGCCGAGATCCAGCGCAACACCATCGCCGAGCAGCTACTCGGCCTGCCTCGCGACCCGGCCATGCCGCCTCGCTCGTGACCTTGATCTGAAATAAGGATACTCTTTCGATATGACCACGACGGATTCTGTTCAGAAGGTGCCATCTGAGGTGCAGTTCGGGATACTGACTGACGATGCCATCGAGCACTCGCGAAAGCGCCTCGGTGTCCCGCAGCCCCAGCACAACCCGCCTCACAACTACGAGGTGACGTGGGACGGCGTCCGGCACTTCGCGTTCGGATACGGCGATGACAACCCCCTGTACTGCGACCCCGGGTACGCGGCGGCCTCCCGGTGGGGCAAGCTGATCGCACCGCCCACGTTCCTGTACACGATGGGCGAGGATGCGGCTCCCAAGCCGTCTCCGGACACGAAGGCGCTGCTGAAGGGCGATCCTTTCGCCGGGCTCGGCTCCTATCAGGCGGTCATGGAGTTCGAGTGGTGGCGTCCCCTGGAGCAGGGCGATCGCTGCCGGGTCCTGCAGGCGCAGGTGGGCGTCCAGCCGAAGCCGAGCAGGTTCGGCAAGCGGACCGTCCACATCACTCACGATTACATCTACACCAACGGTGCCGGCGATCTGCATGCGGTCAGGCGCGGCACCTGGATCAACGCCGAGCGGCACACCTCCAAGAAGGTGGCCAAGGAGAAGCTCGTCCAGGAGCCCTACACGCCGGAGCAGTTGGCCGAGATCGACGCCGCCTACGCGGCCGAAAGCCGCCGGGGCGCCGAGCCGCGCTACTTCGAGGACGTCCAGATCGGCGACGATCTGCAGCCGCGGGTCAAAGGCCCCCTGACCACCACCGACGTCGTCGTCTGGCATCTCGGCTGGGGCATGCAGCTCACCCCGCCGGGGTCGTTCCGCCTGGCCCACCGCATCCGCCGGAAGGCGCCCGGCCTTTACCCGCCGAACGACCTCAACATCCCCGACACCGTGCAGCGGCTGCACTGGGAGCCGAAGCGCGCCCGGGAACTCGGCCTCCCGAGTTCCTACGACTACGGAGGCATGCGCGAGACGTGGCTCTGCCACATCATCACCGACTGGATGGGCGACGACGGCTGGCTGTGGAAGCTGCGCTGCGAGCACCGGAAGTTCAACTACATCGGTGACGTGACGTGGGTGCGCGGAAAGGTCGTGGACAAGGTCCAGCAGGACGGCCGGAACGAGGTGCACCTCGAGGTCTGGTGCGAGAACCAGCGCGGTGAGACCACCACTCCCGGCACCGCGGTCGTCCTCCTGCCGTCCCGCGGCGCCCCCAGGGTCGAGTTGCCCGCGCCCCCCGCCACTGATCTGGACGGAATGGTCCGGCACGAACTCGTCCGTTACGGCGTCGGCGACCAGGAAGCCACCGAATGACCCGAAGGATCCGTGTCACCGTCGACTATCCGGTCAGTGTCCGAGGCTACGATCCGAGCCTGCTCGCACCCGACGGCATGCGCCGGGTCGTCACGGCCGCCGAGGCCGCGGGGCTGGACGCCATCGCATTCACCGAGCACCCGGCTCCGTCCAAGCGGTGGCTGGACGCGGGCGGCCACGAGGCACTCGACGTCACCGCGGCGCTCTCATTCTGCGCTGCGGTGACCGAGCGGCTGCGGCTCCACTCGTACCTGCTCGTCCTGCCGTACCGAAATCCATTCCTGACGGCCAAGAGTGTCGCCACCGTGGATGTGCTGTCGGGCGGGCGTATGACGCTCGTGGCGGGCGCCGGTTACATGAAGTCGGAGTTCAAGGCACTCGGTGTCCCGTTCGAGAGCCGCAACGACCTGTTCGATGAGGCCTTGGAGGTGCTGAGGGGCGCCTGGACGCAGACGCCCTACACCTTCCAGGGTGGTGGCTTCGAGGCCGACGCGATCGCCCCGCTTCCTCGGCCCGTCCAGAAGCCGGACGGGCCGCCGATCTGGATCGGCGGCAACAGTTCGCGGGCCCGCCGGCGTGCAGCGGAACACCAGGGATGGAGTCCGCTGCTCATCGATGAGACGCTCTCCCGCACTACACGCACCCGGGCGTTGAGCAGCGTTAAGGAGCTGGCCGAAGCCGTCTCGTCCGTCCGCGACATGGCTGCCGGCATACGAGGGAAGGACGCTCACCTGGACGTCCAGGTCCAGACTCCCCAGAGCGGCTGGCTCCGAACCGGCGGCTCAGTGGAGGAGCACCGGGAGCACCTGGGACGCCTGGCGGAGGCCGGGGTCACCTGGTTCGTCATCCAACCTCCAGGGGACAGTGTCAGCGCGACGGCCGAAGCACTGGCACGATACGGCGAGGTTCTTTCCGCCTTCTAGGCCCTTCTGCCTTGCTGTCGCGGGCCGGGATGCGCGCCGTCGGCGGGACCGTCGGCGCCGGCATCATCCTGCCGCTCGCCCAGGGCACCTGCCCGCTCGGCGAGGTC
>NZ_JBEZJL010000092.1:0-44039 GCF_040651755.1 Actinomadura sp. NPDC048394
CTGTCCCGCCCCGGGCGCCCGGCTACCGGGTGGGGGTGGGCCCCGCGCGCCCGGCGGGCCCCGCCGGGGCGGCGGGGGGGGCCGCGACCCGGGCGGCGCCCGGCTGGGCCGCGACCGCGCCCGCCGAGCGCGGCGCCGCCCTGCACGCCGCCGCCCGCGCGGTCGAGGAGCACGCCGACGAGCTCGCGGCGCTGGTCACCGCGGAGATGGGCAAGCCGGCGGACGACGCTCTCGGCGGCGTCCAGGCCGGGATCGGGACGCTGCGCCAGTACACCGAGCTGGGGCCCCTGCACGGGGGCCGCAGCCTGCAGGGAGGCTGGAGTGCCGCCGACTTCATGGCCCGCGAGCCTCTCGGGCTCGTCGCCGTCATCACGCCGTGGAACGACCCCGTCGCAATCGCCTGCGGCCTCATCGGCGCGGCCGTCGTCACCGGCAACACCGTCGTGCACAAGCCGTCCGAGCGGACGCCGCACACCGGGGCGCTTCTCACCGAACTGCTCGCCGAGGCACTGCCGGCCGGCGTCGTGAACATGGTCAGCGGCGACGGGACGACCGGCGAGGCGCTCGCGAGCCACCCGGACCTCGACGCGATCGCGCACGTCGGCTCCACCCGCACCGGCCGCCGCATCGCCGAACTGGCCGCCGGGACCGGCGCGAAGGCGCTGCTGGAGAACGGCGGCGCCGACCCGCTGATCGTCGACGCGGGCGTCGACCCCGCCTGGGCCGCCGGGCAGGCCGCCACCGGCTGCTTCGCCAACGCCGGCCAGATCTGCACCTCGGTCGAGCGGATCTACGTGCACGAGTCGGTCGCCAAGGAGTTCGTCGGCGCGCTGACCGCCCGCGCGCAGGCGCTGCGGACCGGCCCGGGCCGCGACCCGTCCACCGAGCTCGGCCCGCTGGTCGACGAGCTGCACCGCACGCGGGTCCACGAGCAGGTCGAGAAGGCGGTCGCGGACGGCGCGCGGCTCCGCGCCGGCGGCCGGATCCCCGGCGGGCCCGGCTGCTTCTACCCGGCGACCGTCCTGGACGGCTGCACCGACCAGATGGCGGTCATGGCGGAGGAGACGTTCGGGCCGGTCGCGCCGGTGCGCGGCGTCGCGTCCTTCGAGGAGGCCCTGGACAGGGCGAACCGCTCCCGCTACGGGCTCGCCGCGACCGTCCTCACCCGCGACATGGCGCACGCGCAGCAGGCCTGGCGCACCCTGAAGGCCGGCACCGTGAAGATCAACGCGGTGTTCGGCGGCGCCCCGGGAGGCGCCGCCACCCCGCGCCGCTCCAGCGGCCAGGGCTTCGGCTACGGCCCCGAGCTGCTGGACGAGATGACCGCCGTCAAGGTCGTCCACCTGCAGACCGACGTCCCCTGAGCGATCACCCCTTGATGGTCAGCAGCGGCCGCAGCTCCGCGACCGGCGTCGCGACGCCGCCGCCCCGCAGGCTCGACACCACCGGCCCGATGTCCTTGTAGGCCCACGGCGCCTCCTGCTTGAGGTCGCGGCGCCACGCGGCCATCACGTCGGACCGCCGCGCGACCATCGGGTCGCGGTGGTCCAGCGGCGTCACGACGCGGAACTCGCGCAGGAACGCGTCGAGCTCCGCGTCGTTCCCGCGCGCCGACGCCCCGCGCGGCACCCGGCGTCCAGCGCCGTGGCACGCGCTGGCGAGCGTGCGCGGGTCGCCGTGCCCGCGCAGGACGAAGCTCGCCGCGCCCATCGAGCCCGGCACGATCACCGGCTCGCCCCACATCGCGTACGGGCCGCCCGCCATCGCCTCGTGCCCGCCCGCGGGCGTGGCGCCCTTGCGGTGCACGACGCGTTCTCCGTCCTGCCAGAACAGGTTGTGCGGCGCGTCGTACAGCAGGCGCGCGTCCGCGGCGCCGCATTCCGCAGCGAGCCCGGCCCGCATCGTCAGCGACAGGAAGAACCGGTTCCCGGCCGCGAAGTTGGCGGCGTTGCCGAACGCGTCGAGGTACCGGCGCCGTGCCCGCGCGGACCGCTCGTCGAGCAGGAACGGCAGGATCCCGTTCGCCGGACGGGGAAGGCCGCTCGGCCAGCCGGCGCGCAGCGCGTCCAGGGCCGTCGTGTTGGCCTGATGGCCCAGGGACAGCGAGCCGCTGTGCACCATCGTGACGACCGTGCCGGGCGCCAGCCCCCACGCGTGGGCCGCCGCCGCGTCGTGCACCTGCGACACGTACTGGAGTTCGGCGAAGTGGTTGCCGCCGCCGATCCCGCCGATCACGCTGTCGTGGCTGGCGCCGCCCGCGCTGCCGATCCAGTCGGCGAACGCCTCGGCCGTTCCGACCGGGAAACCGGGCGCGTGCATGCGGTCCAGGGCATCGTCGGCGTCCTCGGGGCGGACGCCCTGCCAGGGCGTGTCGTCCGCCAGCAGCAGGCCGGGCAGCCCGTCCCGCAGCAGCGCCTCCCGCTGGACGGGCGTGAGGGCGATCCGCCGCCCGCCCTCGAAGAACAGGTGCCGCAGCCGGCGCTCCATGGCGTCCAGCCTCGGCCGGACGCGGTCGGCATGCAGCGACGTGACCTCCAGCCGTATCCCGCAGTTGACGTCGTTGCCGACGGCCTGCGGCAGCAGCGCGTGCTCGGTCTCCAGCACCGTGCCGATCGGGATCCCGGCCCCCTTGTGGAAGTCGGGGGTGAGAGCGACGCGGGCGACGCGCGGGTCGGGACCGTCGTAGCCGGGCGTCGCCTCGGCGAGGCGTTCCAGCGTGCGGGCGGTCTCCAGGAGCGCGAGCGCCTCGTCGACGGCGGCGTGCTCGAGCGGGACGTCGTCCCCCGCGCAGATCTCGACGGGGACGCCGTACGGGTTGGGAAGGTGAAGCCAGTGGTCGCCGGTGCGGACGAGCCGCCGGTCCTGACGTGCATGCATGGGGGGAAGATCCTTCGGGCTGCCGGAAGGCGCGCGAAAGCGCGCACAGGAGAGAGGGCCGTTTCGCGCGGAAGGCGCGACGGCCGGGGGAGCGGGGCGGAAAGGCCCGCTCGTTCCTCGGGTTCAGCAGCCGCGAGGCGGTTACGACCGTACCGCGCGGTCCCCGGAGGGGCCACCGGTTTTCCCGTAGGCACCGATGTAGCTCGTCACCATCCGGGCGATGAAGTGCGCGACCTGCTCCGGCGGGCCGGACGGCAGCATGATGTGGCTCATCGTCAGCCGGACCGCCGCGTCCGCGATCTCGACGAGCGCCTCGCGGCCCACGTCCGGCCACTGGCGCAGCGCGTGCTCGGCGAGCCGGGAGCTGGCGGTGAACAGCACCGGCTCCGCCCGCGTCGTCAGCAGCGGCAGCATGTCGTCGCCGTCCGCGCCGGTCAGCACCGCCTTCTTCAGCTGGTCGTCGGCGGACATCTCCAGCGTGAACAGCACCGCCGCGACCACCGCCGAGTACAGGTCCTCGTGCTCGGACAGGACCTGGTCGATGCCGTCGAGGTAGCGGTCGTTGTCGCGCACGACCACCGCCTGGGCGAGGCCCCACTTGTCGCCGAACTCGTTGTAGACGGTCTGCCGGCTCACCCCGGCCGCGGCGGCGACGTCCTGCATGCGCACCGCCCGGTAGCCGCGCTCGACGAGGAGCGCGGCGGCGGCGTCCAGCAGGCATTCGCGCACCGGACGTTCCGCGCTGCTCATGAGTCGTCCTTCCGGCCGGCGGTCACCCCGCCATTATCCTTGCCCGGTGACGGAAATGGACTACCGGGCGCTCAACCGAGCGCTCTGGGACGAACGGGTCGGCATCCACGTCGCCAGCGAGTTCTACGACGTCGCCGGCTTCCGCGCCGGCGGGACGGCGCTGCGCGACTTCGAGATCGCCGAGGTCGGCGACGTGGCGGGCCGCCGCCTGGTGCACCTGCAGTGCCATTTCGGGCTGGACACGCTGTCGTGGGCGCGGCTCGGCGCGCGGGTCACCGGCCTCGACTTCTCCGGACCCGCCGTGGAGGCCGCCCGGGAGATCGCGGCCGGATGCGGGCTCGACGCCCGGTTCGTCCAGGCGGACGTGTACGACGCGGCCGCCGCCCTGGGGGAGACCTACGAGATCGTCTACACCGGCATCGGCGCGCTGGTGTGGCTGCCGGATGTGGACCGCTGGGCGCGGGTCGTGGCAGGGCTGCTGGAGCCCGGCGGCTTCCTGTACCTCAGCGAGTTCCACCCGTTCAGCGACGTACTGGACGACGTCGAGGGCTCCACCGTCGCCTACGACTACTTCGACGCCTCGCCGCAGGTATGGGACGAGCCCGGCACCTACACCGACGGCGGCGAGCACACCCGCAACACGCGGTCGGTGACGTTCCAGCACGGAATCGGCAAGGTCGTCAGCGCCCTCGCCGCCGTCGGGCTGCGCATCGACTTCCTGCACGAGCACGACCACACGTACTTCCAGCGCTTCGCGGCGCTGGAGCGGCACGGGACGGTCTACCGGCTGCCGGAGGGCCGCCCGCGCGTCCCCCTGATGTACTCCCTGCGCGCCACCCGCCCCGCGGACGGCTGAACCGGGGGCGCGGGCGCCGGGGCGGCCGGCTCGCCGCCCCCGTCGAGCAGATGCGCGAGGGGCAGCGTCGCCGCGCCCACCGCGACCGCCTCCGGGCCGAGGTGGCACAGCTCGACGGAGGTCTGCGCGAACGGCTGCCGCAGCGCGTACCGGGCGGTGGCGTCCACGATCCGGTCGAGCATCCGGCCGCCGAGCAGCAGCCCCGCCCACCCCCCGATGATGATCTTCTCGGGGCTGAACAGGTTGACCAGGTCCGCGACGCCCGCGCCGAGGTGCTCGGCGACGTCGGCGCGCAGCTCCGCCGCGGCCGGCGACGGGTCGTCGAGCAGGCCGGCGAGCGCGGTCTCCTCGTCGGCGCCGGCGGGCCCGCCCGCGGCGCGGTAGCGCTCCAGCAGCGCCGCCGCGCCCACGTAGGCCTCCAGGCAGCCGAGCGACCCGCACCGGCACGGGACGCCGCCGACCCGCGACGTCGTGTGCCCCCACTCGCCGGCGCTGCCCGCCGCGCCCCGGTAGGGCGAGCCGTCGATCATCACCGCGGAGCCGACGCCGGAGCCGATGAGCGCGACCACCGCGTTGCGGTGCCCGCGCCCGGCGCCGAACCACATCTCGGCCTGGCCGAGCGCGGTCGCGCCGTTGTCGACGAACAGCGGCAGCCCGGTGCCCGCGCGCAGCATCCGCTCCAGCGGCACGCCGTCCCAGCCGATCGTCTGGCAGTGCACGACCGCCTCGGGTCCGCCCTCGGCCGGGCGGTGCTCGACGACGCCCGGCACGCCGACCCCGACGCCGATGACGGTGGACGGGTCGACCGAGGCGCGCCCGGCGACGTCGTCCAGCCCCTCCAGGATGTGGCGCGCCACGGCGCGGTCGTCGTGCCCGCCGTCGCCGAGCGGCAGGTCGGCCTTGGCGAGCGGGGTGAGGTCGAGGTCGAACAGCTCGACCATCACCCGCGTCTCGCCGACGTCCACGCCGATCAGGTGGCCGAAACCGGCCGCGACCTTCAGCAGCACCCGCGGCCGGCCGCCGTCGGACTCCACGCTGCCGGCCTCCGCCACCAGGCCCGCCTCGATCAGCTCGCCGACGACGTTGCTGACCGACGCGGGGCTGAGCCCGGTCTCGCGGGCCAGGTCCTGGCGGCTGAGCGGGCCGTCGAAGTAGAGCCGGCGCAGCAGCACCGAGCGGTTGGCACGGCGCAGATCGCGCACGGTCCTGCGGCGCCGGTCCGGCATCGGGCCCCCTTTCGCGCGGCCGTGCGGCCGCGTCCCCCGGAAGGTTCTCAGGTCTTGACCCCGGAATTATGTCACTGCTTAGATCACGACATGAATTAAGGGGTGACATAACTCTCCCGAGTGACGCGCCCCACTCCTACGCGGAAGGCCGAGCCGATGCGCCACCCCACCTCACCGGCGTCCGGACACAGCGCGATCCCCTCCGGCGAACCGCCCGCCGCCGCACCGTCCCGCCGTCCGGGACGCCCGGCGCGGCGCCGCCCCGGACGCACCGCCACCGGGCTCACCGCCGGCCTCGCCGCGGGGCTGCTGCTGGCCGCCGCGGCGGCGTGCGGCGGCGGCACGTCCTCGGGCGGCGGGAACGGCTCGCCGAAGACGCTGACCTACTGGGCCAGCAACCAGGGCGCCGACATCGCCGCGGACCAGCGGGTGCTCAAGCCCGAGCTGGCCAAGTTCGAGAAGCAGACCGGCATCGAGGTCAAGCTGGAGGTCGTCCCCTGGACCGACCTGCTCAACCGCATCCTCGCCGCCACCACCTCCGGGCAGGGCCCGGACGTCCTCAACATCGGCAACACGTGGTCGGCGTCCCTGCAGGCGACCGGCGGGCTGCTGCCGTTCGACGCCAAGACGATGGCCGAGGTCGGCGGCGCCCAGCGGTTCGTGCCCGCCGCCCTCGCCAGCGCCGGCGCCAAGGGCAAGGACCCCGCCGCCGTGCCGCTGTACTCCACCGCCTACGGGCTCTACTACAACAAGAAAATGTTCGCCGACGCCAAGCTCGACCCGCCGAAGACCTGGCAGGAGATGGTGGACGACGGGCACAAGCTCACCAAGGGCGGCGTCCACGGCATCGCGCTCGAGGGCGCCAGCATCCCCGAGAACGTGCACGCCGCGTTCAACATCGGCCAGATGTACGGGGCCGACTTCTTCACCCCGGACGGCAAGCCGCAGTTCGCCACCCCGCAGGCCGTCGCCGCGATCAGGTCCTACCTCGACCTGCTCGGCACCGAGAAGATCGCCGCGCCCGGCAACGCCGAGTACTCGGCCAACCAGTCCATCAACGACTTCGCCACCCACAAGGCCGCGATGCTGATGTGGCAGACGACGACCAGCGGCTTCACCAACCTCGGCATGAAGCCCGGCGAGTGGGGCGTCGTGCCGATCCCGGCGCCGTCCCCGGCCCCGCCGGGCGGGCGGCCGATCACCTCGATGGTCGGCGGCATCAACCTCGCGGTCTTCAAGAACACCGGCAACCGCGACGGTGCGCTGAAGTTCGTGAAGTTCATGACCGGCGACGACGAGCAGAAGATCCTCAACAAGGCGTACGGGTCGCTGCCGCCGGTCACCGCCGCGCAGAACGACCCCGCCTTCGACACCCCCGACACCCGGGTGTTCAAGGACATCCTCGCCTCGCACGCCGCGCCGCTGCCGCAGGTCCCGGCCGAGAGCCAGTTCGAGACCGCCGTCGGCACCGCGATGAAGGAGCTGTTCGCCGACGCCGCGGCGGGCCGCCCCGTCACCGACGACAAGATCAAGTCAAAGCTCGAAGCCGCCCAGCAGCAGATGGGCAATTGACATCCTCCCCCTCGTGAACAAGAGGGATTCCAACACGGACCACTACCTGGTGAGGAGGAGGTCGTGCCGAGGTTCACGGTTCGCCGGCCCGCCCAGCGGAGAGCCTCCCCGTGCAGCGACCGCATGTCCTGCGGCCGTGTCGCGACTGACATTGCGCCCCGGCGTCTCGGCTGTGCCGCGCGCCGAGCGGGTCATGGCGACGACGTCGAGGTCTTCGATGGCGACCACGTCGAAGCGGCGAGCCAGTTCGGTAGAGGTCTTCTCGACCCAGTCCTTGCGCCGGTCGCGCGCACGGGTGCTCAATCTCGCGATCGCGGCCTTGATCCTGGCGCGCCGCTTGGAACCCGGACGGGCACGGGAAAGTCGGCGCAGCAGCCTGCCGAGCCGGGACCGCTCGCCGTCGCGCAGATCCGGGACGGTCAGCAGAGCGCCGGTGGACAACGCCGCCGTGACCGCCACGCCGCGGTCCACGCCGACGACCTCGCCCGTGCCGGGGGCCTCGACGATTGCCGGAACGACGGCGAAGGCGACATGCCAGCGCCCGGCTCGATCGCGAGTGACACGGAACGATCTGACGCTGTCAGGCACGGGCCGGGACCACCGAAAACGCACCCACCCCACCTTGGGCACCCTCACTTCGCCCACTCGGCGCGACAGCCGGCGCATGTCATCGGGCTTGATGGCCACGATCCGGAATCCTTCGTGCCGTCCGGCCTTGCGCCAGGTGGGGCGGCGGTGAGTGCCGGCGAAGAAGTTGCTCATCGCCTGAGTGAAGTCCTTGAGCGCCTGCTGTTGCACGATGACCGAGCCGGCGCGCAGCCAGACGAACTCCATCCGCGCCCGGGTCAATTGACGGCATTGCTCGGCGAACCCGGGTGCCGGCTGACGACCCGGCCTCCAATGCGCGTGCTGCTCACATGCCAGATTCCACACAAACCGGGCGTGCTCGCAATGCTTCAGCAACGTCCGCTCCTGAGCGGGCGTCGGCTGGAGGCGGTAACGCGTCATGAGCGGAACGTTACCGACGGCTACCGACAAAGACCGGAGATGAGAGTGCGGCACTGCGAAATGACCGCGCCATGACGCCTGCGAATGTCTCGCATGGTGGGACGCGGGTAAGTGGGGCCCGAGGGCTCCCCGGCGGGCCGGGGGTCGACGGTGAGCCGCCGGTGGGGCGGGCTCGGGGCCGGGCGCGCGGGTGGTTCCGGGTTCCGCCTCGGCTGCTGCCCTATCTGCTGCTCGCGCCCGCGGTGGTCGCCGAGCTGATCGTGCACGTCGTGCCGATCGCGGTCGGTGTGTGGATGAGCTTCCGCGACCTCACGCTCTTCTACATCCGCGACTGGGCGAAGGCGCCCGGCACGGGCCTCGGCAACTACCGCGTCGCCGTCGACTTCGACGCCGCCATCGGCAAGGACCTGCTGACCTCGTTCCTGGTCACGGTCGGCGTCACCGTGCTGGCCGTCGGGCTGTCGTGGCTGCTCGGCACGGCCGCCGCGATCCTGATGCAGGACCGGTTCCGGGGGCGCGGGCTGCTGCGCGCCGCGTTCCTCGTCCCGTACGCGCTGCCCGTCTACGCGGCCGTCATGACGTGGGGATTCCTGTTCCAGCGCGACACCGGCATGGTGAACCACGTGCTGGCCGACCAGCTGCACGTCACCGGGGGCGACCGGCCGTTCTGGCTGATCGGCGACAACAGCTTCTGGGCGCTGGTCACCGTCATCGTGTGGCGGTCGTGGCCGTTCGCGTTCCTGGTGCTGATGGCGGGGCTGCAGAACGTCCCGCGCGACCTGTACGAGGCGTCCGCGCTGGACGGCGCCGGGATCTGGCGGCAGATCCGGCACATCACGCTGCCCGCGCTGCGCCCCATCAACCAGGTGCTCGTCCTCGTGCTCTTCCTGTGGACGTTCAACGACTTCAACACGCCGTTCGTGCTGTTCGGCAAGGCGCCGCCCACCGGCGGGGACCTGATCTCGCTGCACATCTACCGGGCGTCGTTCCTCACCTGGAACTTCGGCACCGGGTCGGCGATGTCGGTCCTGCTCCTGCTGTTCCTGCTGCTGGTCACGGCGGTGTACCTGATCGCCACGTCGCGACGGAGGAGCGCCCGTGCCTGACACCGCGACCGCCCGCCCCGGACGGCGCCGCGCGCCGACCGATCCGCCGGCCTCGTTCCGCTGGACGCGCCGGATCGTCCTGACGCTGCTGGCGGTGTTCACCCTCGTCCCGGTCTACGCGATGGTCAGCTCGTCGCTGAAGCCGCTGAAGGACGTGCGGGGCGCCTTCCACTGGTTCCCCACCGAGCCGACCTTCCGTCCCTATGTCGACATGTGGTCGACGGTGCCGCTGGCCCGCTACTTCACCAACAGCGTCATCGTCGCGGGCGGCGCCACCGCGGCGTCGGTCGTCATCGCGGTCGGTGCCGCGTACGCGGTGAGCCGGTACCGGTTCGCCGGCCGCCGGGTGTTCACCGTGACGGTCCTGTCGACGCAGATGTTCCCGGGGATCCTGTTCCTGCTGCCGCTGTTCCTCATCTTCGTGAACGTCGGGAACGCGACCGGGCTCGCCCTGTACGGCAGCCGCGGCGCGCTGATCCTCACCTACCTGACGTTCTCGCTGCCGTTCTCGATCTGGATGCTCGTCGGCTACTTCGAGTCGATCCCGCGCGAGCTGGACGAGGCGGCGCGCGTGGACGGCTGCGGCCCGGTCGGCGCGCTGCTGCGCGTGATCGTCCCGGCGTCGCTGCCCGGCATCGTCGCCGTCACCGTCTACGCGTTCATGACCGCGTGGGGCGAGGTGCTTTTCGCCTCGGTGATGACCAACGACCAGACCCGGACCCTGTCGATCGGCCTGCAGGGCTACTCGACGCAGCACGAGGTCTACTGGAACCAGGTGATGGCCGCCTCCCTCGTGGTGAGCGTCCCCGTCGTCGCCGGGTTCCTGCTGCTGCAGCGCTTCCTGGTGACCGGCCTGACCGCCGGCGCCGTCAAGTGACCGCCCCCACCGCCCCGCTTCGCACCCCTGAGGGAGACCTGTGCCCATCGACGACCTGACCGCGTTCGGCCCCGACTTCGCGTGGGGCGCGGCGACCTCCGCCTACCAGGTCGAGGGCGCCGCCCGCGAGGACGGCCGCGCCCCGTCCATCTGGGACGCGTTCTGCCGCGTGCCGGGCGCGGTCGCCGGCGGCGACACCGGCGACGTCGCCTGCGACCATTACCACCGCTGGCGCGAGGACGTCGCGCTGATGGCGGCGCTCGGGCTCGGCGCGTACCGGTTCTCGATCGCCTGGCCGCGCGTCCTGCCGGACGGGGGCGGCGCCGTGAACGCGGCCGGGCTCGCCTTCTACGACCGTCTCGTGGACGCGCTGCTGGAGGCGGGGATCGAGCCGCATCCGACGCTGTACCACTGGGACCTCCCGCAGGCGTTGCAGGACCGCGGCGGCTGGCCGTCCCGGGACACCGCCGAGCGCTTCGCCGAGTACGCCTCGGTCGTCGCGGGCGCGCTCGGCGACCGGGTGGCGTCGTGGGCGACGCTGAACGAGCCGGTCTGCGCGGCCTGGCTCGGGCATCTGCGCGGCGTGATGGCGCCGGGCGTCGCCGACGTCGGGCAGGCGGTGCCCGCGTCGTACCACCTGATGCTCGCGCACGGCCTCGGTGTGCAGGCGATCCGCGCGGCGGCGCCCGGTGCCCGCGTCGGCGTGGTCCACCTGCTCACGGACTGCGAACCCGGGAGCGACCGGGACGAGGACGTGGCGGCGGCGCGCCGCGAGGACGGCCATCACAACCGCTGGTGGCTCGACCCGGTCCACGGGCGCGGCCTGCCCGCCGACATGATCGAGGAGTACGGGGTCGAGCCGCCGGTGCGGCCCGGCGACCTGGAGGCGATCGCGGCGCCGCTGGACTGGCTGGGCGTCAACTACTACCGCCGGTCGGTCAACGTCGCCGACCCGGACGGCCCGCCGCCGCACGCCCGGCAGATCACCCCGGACGGCACACCGCGCACCGGCATGGACTGGGAGATCCACCCGGACCGGCTGGAGAGGATCCTCGTCCGGATGACCGAGGAGTACGCGCCGCGCAGCGTCATGGTCACCGAGAACGGCTCGGCCTACACCGACACCGTGACCGGCGACGGCGCGGTCCACGACCCGGAGCGGACCGCGTACCTGGAGGCGCACCTGGCGGCGTGCGCGTCGGCGATCCGCAAGGGCGTCCCGCTGGACGGCTACTTCGCCTGGTCGCTGCTCGACAACTTCGAGTGGGCGTACGGGTACGCGCAGCGGTTCGGGCTCGTCCACGTCGACTTCGGGACGCAGAAGCGGACCGTCAAGGACAGCGGGCACCGCTACGCCGAGATCATCCGGGCGCACCGCGGCCTGTCCGCCGGGACGGTCACGACCGGCCGCTGACCACCCGCGCCCGCCCGCGCCCGGCCGCGCCGGGGACCGCCCGCGCCGGGACCGGGCGGCCCGGGGCCGTGTCCGGGCGTCGCGCGCGTCCCGCCTACAGTGAGGCTCCACCAGGCCCGCGACGGGCGGGCGCCAGGGTGAGGAGGACCGGGGTGGGCGGGATCCTTGTGGCCAACCGGGGCGAGATCGCGCTGCGGATCGTCCGGGCGGCGGCGGAGCTGGGGCTGCGGACGGCCGCCGTGCACACCCGCGACGACGCCGGCTCCCCGCACACCCGCCGCGCGGACGAGGTGCGGGCGCTGCCCGGCGAGGGCGTCGCCGGCTACCTCGATGCGGACGCGGTGATCGCCGCCGCCAAGGACGCCGGCGCCACCGCCGTCCACCCCGGCTACGGGTTCCTGAGCGAGAACGCCGCGTTCGCCGCGCGGTGCGCCGCCGCAGGGCTGACGTTCGTCGGCCCGCGCCCCGAGCTGCTGGAGCTGTTCGGCGACAAGACGAGGTCCCGGGACCTGGCCCGGCAGGCGGGCGTGCCGGTGACGCCGGGCACGCCCGGGCCGGTGACGCTCGCCGGCGCGGAGGCGTTCGCGCGGGAGCACGGGCCGGTGATGCTCAAGGCGGTCGCGGGCGGCGGCGGGCGCGGCATGCGCGTCGTCGCCGAGCCCGGCGGCATGGCGGAGGCGTACGAGCGGTGCCGTTCCGAGGCGCTCGCCTCCTTCGGCGACGGCGACCTGTACGCCGAGAAGCACGTGCCCCGCGCCCGCCACATCGAGGTGCAGGTCGCGGGCGACGGCTCCGGCGCCGTCACCCACCTGTGGGAACGCGACTGCAGCGTCCAGCGCCGCAACCAGAAGCTGATCGAGATCGCCCCGGCGCCGGCGCTGCCGCCCGGCCTGCGGGACGCGCTGCTCGACGCCGCGGTCCGCATGGCCGCGCGCGTCCGCTACGCGAGCCTCGGCACGTTCGAGTTCCTCGTGTCCGGCGAGGGGTTCTGGTTCCTGGAGGCCAACCCGAGGCTGCAGGTCGAGCACACCGTCACCGAGGAGATCACCGGCGTCGACCTGGTGAAGGCGCAGATCAGGCTGGCGCTCGGCGAGGACCTGGCCGCCGTCGGCCTGGCCGCGCCGCCGCCCGCGCACGGCTGCGCCGTCCAGGTGCGCGTCAACACCGAGACGATCGGCCCGGACGGCGCGCCGCACCCGCACGCCGGGACGCTCACCGCGTTCGCGCCGCCGACCGGCCCCGGCGTCCGCGTCGACACCTACGGGCACCCCGGCTATCGGACGAGCCCCCGCTACGACCCGCTGCTGGCGAAGGTCATCGCCCGCGCGGAGGACTTTCCTACCGCGGCCGCCCGCGCCCACGGCGCGCTCGGCGAGTTCGAGATCGCGGGGGTCGCTACGAGCATCCCGCTGCTGCAGGGCGTCCTGCGGCACCCCGGGTTCACGGCGGGCGGCGTCCCGACGTCGTTCATCGCCGACCACCTGCCGGAGCTGCTGCGCAGCGAGCACCGGCGGTTCTACGTGCCGTCCGCGGACGAGACCGCCGCGCCCGTTCGAGTCGTGCCCGACGCGCCGCCCGGCACGGTCGCGGTCGCCGCGCCGATGCAGGGCACGGTGGTGAGCGTCGAGGCCGCCGAAGGGGAGCTCGTCCGCGCGGGGGCGCCGGTGCTGATCCTCGAGGCGATGAAGATGGAGCACGTCGTCCGGGCGGGGGAGGCGGGCGTCGTCCGCGCCCTCGCCGCGGCGCCCGGCACCACCGTCGCCGAGGGCGCGCCGCTGCTGTTCCTCGAACCCGCCGAGGCCGACGGCGACCACGCCGACGACGAGGCGGAGGCCGACCTCGACGCGATCCGCGCCGACCTCGCGGAGACGATCCGGCGGCACGAGATCGGCCTCGACGCGGCCCGGCCCGAGGCCGTCGCCAAGCGGCACGCGCGCGGGCACCGCACCGCCCGCGAGAACATCGAGGACCTCTGCGACCCCGGAACGTTCGTGGAGTACGGCGCACTCGCCATCGCCGCGCAGCGGCAGCGCCGGTCCCTGGACGACCTCATCGAGCGCACCCCCGCCGACGGCATGGTCTGCGGTCTCGGCGACGTCAACGGCGGCCAGGCCGTCGTGATGTCCTACGACTACATGGTGCTGGCCGGGACGCAGGGCCACCACAACCACCGCAAGACGGACCGGATGCTCGACCTCGCGCGGCGCCGGAGCCTGCCGGTCGTGCTGTTCGCCGAGGGCGGCGGCGGGCGTCCCGGCGACACCGACACCTCGATGGTGTCGGGCCTGGACGTGACGACCTTCCACGCCATGGGCCGCCTCAGCGGCGCGGTCCCGTCCGTCGGGATCGCGTCCGGGCGCTGCTTCGCCGGGAACGCGGCGCTGCTCGGCTGCTGCGACGTCATCATCGCCACCCGCGACGCCAACATCGGCATGGGCGGCCCCGCGATGATCGAGGGCGGGGGCCTCGGCGTGTTCGCCCCGGAGGAGATCGGCCCGATCACCGACCAGGAGCCCAACGGCGTCGTCGACATCGTCGTCGAGGACGAGGCGGAGGCCGTCGACGTCGCCCGCCGCTACCTGTCCTACTTCCAGGGCCCGGCCGGCGAGTGGACGTGCGACGACCAGCGGATCCTTCGGCACGTCATTCCGGAGAACCGGCTGCGTGCCTACGACGTCCGCAAGGTGATCGGGCACTTGGCCGACACCGGGTCGGTACTGGAACTGCGGCGGGCGTTCGGCGTCGGCATCATCACCGCGCTGGTGCGGATCGAAGGCCGCCCGATGGGCCTCATCGCCAACAACCCGGCGCACCTCGGCGGCGCCATCGACCGCGACGC
Organism: Actinomadura sp. NPDC048394; assembly: GCF_040651755.1. Lineage (NCBI taxonomy): Bacteria > Bacillati > Actinomycetota > Actinomycetes > Streptosporangiales > Thermomonosporaceae > Actinomadura > Actinomadura sp. NPDC048394. The sequence goes on from NZ_JBEZJL010000092.1 coordinate 14,526, forward strand.
CGCCGACAAGGCCGCCCGCTTCCTCCAGCTCTGCGACGCGCACGGCCTGCCCGTCGTGTCGCTGTGCGACACCCCCGGGTTCATGGTCGGCCCGGACGCCGAGCGCACCGCGACCGTCCGGCACTTCAGCCGGATGTTCATCACCGGCGCGAACCTGAGCGTCCCGCTCGTCACCGTGGTCCTGCGCAAGGGCTACGGGCTCGGCGCGCAGGCGATGGCGGGCGGCGGATTCAAGGCGCCGCTCGCGACCGTCGCGTGGCCGACCGGCGAGATCGGCGGCATGGGCCTGGAGGGCGCCGTCCGGCTCGGGTTCCGCAAGGAGCTCGCCGCGGCCGAGGACCCGAAGGCGCTGTTCGAGACGATGGTCGCCGCCGCCTACGAGCACGGCAAGGCGCTCAACGCCGCCACCGTGTTCGAGCTGGACGACGTCATCGACCCGGCCGGCACCCGGCGGCTCGTCACCACGGCGTTCGCGTCCGCACCGCCCACCGCGGACCGGCCGCGGCGCTGGGTGGACACCTGGTGACCGGCGCCGCCCCGGCCAGGTAGGCGGCCCGGACGCACGGATCGGCGCGGACCTCGGCGGGCGGGCCGGCCGCGATCATCCGGCCGCCGTCCAGCACGTGCAGGACGTCGCACACGCCGAGTACCGGCTCCAGGTCGCGCTCGGCGACCAGCACCGCGACGCCCTCGGCGGCGAGGTCGCGCAGCAGCACCTCCAGCGCCCTGGCCCGGCGCTCCGGCAGATCCGTCCACGGGTCGTCCAGCAACAGGACGGAGGGTTCGGCGGCCAGCGCGCGCGCCAGCCCGGTGAGGCACGCCACGCCGGGCGGCACGTCGCGCGCCGCCAGGTCGGCGAACTCGGCGATCCCCACGCGGGTCAGCAGTTCGTCAGCGCGGTCGCCCGCTTCGGCGCGCGCGCGGCGACGGCGTGCCCACCGGTCCCGGACGGTGCGGCCGCCGTGGTCCCGCAGGGCCGCGTGCCTGCGCGCCGCTGCCCGGACGCTCTCGCCGACGGTCCGCGACCGCCACCGCTCCGGCTCCCGGGACGTCCGGGCGATCCCGCGCCGCGCTCGTTCCCGCGCCGCGCTCGCCGTCAGGTCGGCGTCGTCCAGGTGGACGGTGCCCTCGGCTGGACGGCGCAGCCCGGCGATGACGTCGCACAGGGTCGCCCTGCCCGCGCCGTCCGGTCCGACGAGCCCGGCGACCGTGCCCGGCGGGACCGTCAGCGCGGCGCCCCGGACGGCGGTCACCCCGCCGACCCGCACCGTGACGTCCGCGACCCGCAGTCCCTGAGCGGTCGACATCGGCGCCTCCCGGCCGGTCCGGTGCCCGGCGGCCCGCATCGCGGGCCTTGTGTGATGTGGATCACTGACGGATCATCACCCTACTGAGGCGTGCGCGCGCGGGCAACGGGCGTGCGCGCGGCGGCGACAGGCGTGCCGGTGTGCGCGCGGGGCGGCGGGCGGAGGGGCGTCATGGCGGACTGGAGGACGCGGAGCCTGTGGCTGTCCCGCACGCCCTACGAGCCCGCGCCGCCGCTCGACGGCGGCCTGGACGTGGACGTGGTCATCGTCGGCGGAGGCTTCACCGGCCTGTGGACCGCGATCCACCTCAAGGACGCCGACCCGTCCGTGGACGTCGCCGTCCTGGAGCAGCGGGTCGCGGGTTACGGCGCGTCCGGCCGCAACGGCGGTTTCGCGATGACGATGGTGGGCCGCAACATCCATGACCTCGCCCGCAAGGTGGGCCCGGCGCGTGCCCGCGCGACCCGGCTGGCGATGCGCGGCACCCTGCGCGACATCGCGGCGTTCGTCCGCGACGAGGGCATCGACGCCGACCTGACCCGTCCCGGCCTGCTGACGGTCTCGAACGGGCCGGAGCAGGACGAGCGGATCCGCCAGGACCTGGAGGTGTCCCAGCGGCTCGGCCTGGACGACCTGCGCTATCTCAGCGGCCCCGAATGCCGCGCCCTGGTGGCCACCGACCGGATCCGGTGCGGCCACTTCGAGGAGGACGCGCTGCTGGTCGACCCCGCCGCGCTCACCCGCGGCCTGCGCGACGCGGCCGTCCGCCGCGGCGTGCGGGTCTTCGAGTCGACGCCCGTGCGCGGCCTCGCCCTGCCCGGCACGCACGTCGTGGCCCGCACCCCGGGCGGCGACGTCCGGGCGGACCGGGCGCTGCTCGCGACCAACGCCTACGCGCACGCGGTGCCCGCGCTGCGCCGCTGGCTGTTCACCGTCGTCGCCTCGATCGTCGTGACCGAGCCGCTCACCGGCGAGCAGTGGAAGCGCGTCGGCTGGGACGGCGGCGTCGGCGTCGAGGACAAGCGGATCATGCCGCACTTCCACCGGCCGACCCCCGACGGCCGGATCCTGTGGGGCGGGCGCGACGCGCCGTTCGCGCCCGCCGGCCCCGATCCGCGCCAGGACCGGTCGCCGCGGGTGTTCCGGCGCCTGGAGGAGACGTTCCGCTGGACGTTCCCGCAGCTGGACGACGTGCGGATCGACCGCGGCTGGTGCGGTCCCGTCGCGGGAACCGTCAACTGCTTCGCGCACGCCGGACGGCTCGGCCGCGGCCGCCGCGTCGTCTACGCGCTCGGCTACGCCGGCCACGGCGTCGGCCCCAGCCACCTCACCGCGAAGATCACCCGCGACCTGCTGCTCGACCGCGACAGCGAGCTGCTCGACCTGCCGATGGCCGCCAAGCGGCCGGTGCCGCTGCCGCCGGGCCCGCTGCGCGCGCTCGTGCTCAACGGCTCGCAGCGCGTCCTGCAGCGCGCCGACGACGGCGACGGCGGCCCGCTGACCGGGCTCGCCCTGCGCTTCCTGCAGTGACGCCGGTCAGGCCGGTTCGGCGCCGAGGGCCTGGATCCGGTCGCGCGTCCACTCCTTCACGCCCGCGACGAACCCCTCGACGTCCGCCGCCTTGCCGGACGCCATCTCGGCGAACCAGTCGGGCACGTACCGCTCGAACCGCCCGTTCCCGATGAGCTCCAGCACCGCCTCGGCGACTTCCCGCGGCGGCAGCGCGTCGGACAGGTCGCTGAGCGGCGGCTCGTTGCCCGGCAGCGAGAACAGGTCGGTGTCGACCAGCGCCGGCTGGACGATGTGCGCCTGCACGCCCGTCCCGTCCAGGTCGACGGCCATGCTCTCCCAGAACGCGGTCAGCGCCGCCTTCGACGCGCCGTACGCGGCCTCGTGCGGCGGGCCGAGCCGCGCCGCGACCGACCCGATCGCGACCAGGTGCCCGTGCCCCCGCTCGATCATGCCGGGCAGCAGCGCGAGCGTCAGCCGCACGGGCGACAGGTAGTTCAGCCGCAGCACGTCGTCGTTCTCGGTGGGCGCCATGTCCTGGACGCGGCGCCGCTTCGGCATCGCCGCATTGTTGACCAGGACGTCCACGCCGCCGAACTCGGCCTCCACGGCGGCGGCGAGCCCGGCGACCGCGTCCAGGTCCGCCAGGTCGGCGACCCACATCGCCGAGCCGGGGGCGTGCTCGCGGCACCGGGCCAGCGTCTTCTCCAGCAGTTCCCCGCGCCGCGCGACCAGCCCGACCCGCGCGCCCGCCTCCGCCAGCGTCTCCGCCACGACCGCGCCGATGCCGGACGACGCGCCCGTGACCAACGCCGACTTTCCCGTCAGACTCACCATGCCGCCAACGTCACACACGGCCGCGCCGCGCGGCAAGGCGCACCGCCGCCGCCGCGCGAAGGGAGCGTCGCGGCGGCGGTGGGTCCGGGCCCGCGTCCTAGATCCAGCCCTCCAGCGACGCCATGAAGCCGTCGAGGTCGTCGCGGTGCACGCAGTGGCCGGTGCCCTCGACCTGCGTCACCGCGAACCCCTTCGCGCGCAGGTCGGCGGCGAGGTCGTCGGGGACCAGCCGCCGGTCGCCCGCGCCCTGCACCAGCGACGGGACGACCGGGCGGTCCGGGATCATGTCCTCCGCCTCGCGCAGCCACCGCGCGGCGCCGACGTCCCACCGCGCGTATCCGTCCAGCTCGGCGGCGATGTCCTCGTCCGCCCACTTCGGCGCCATCTTCCGGATCTGCTCCGCCGTCGCCCGCTTGGTGAAGGCGGCGAACCCCTCGATGTCCGGGTTCGCGTCGCCGCCGATCTTCCATGCGGGGTCGCTGTAGACGGCCTTGGCGGGACGCAGCTCCGCCGCGGCGAGGGAGAGCGACAGCGCGCCGAGCGAGTGGCCGATGGCGACGTCCGCGCCCGTGGGAAGGGACTCCACCAGGTCGGCGGCGAACAGCTCGGGGGAGTACTCGGCGGCGTGCGGGCTCTCCCCGTGCCCGCGCAGGTCCGGCATCAGGACCCGGTAGCCGCGGGCGGCGAGCAGCGGCGCCACCCGGCACCAGGTGCCGGCGGACGCCATGATGCCGTGGATCAGCACGGCGGTCCTGTCGCCGCCGCCGGTCTCGTGGACCTTCAGTTTCACAGGGGACTTCCTTTCCGAGGGGTTCAGCGGACGCTCCTGACCGGCAGGATCGTGAGCGCCGCCGCGACGGCGAGCACCGCCGCGACGATGTAGAGCGCGGGGTAGCCGCCGGGGGTACTGATGATCGCGGACGCGACGAACGGCGCGATGATCTGGGGCCCGGCGTTGGCGATGTTGAGCACGCCCATGTCGCGGGCGGCGTCCTCGCCGCGCGGCAGCACGAGCGTGACCATCGCGGTGTCGACGGCCATGTACACGCCGAAGAACAGCCCGTCGACCGCCATGAAGACGACCATGGTCGTCCAGTGCGGCGACAGCAGCGGCAGCAGGAGCGCCGCGGCCATGCCGGCGCTGGCGACGAAGACGAACGTCTTGCGCCGGTCCAGCCGGTCCGACAGCGGCCCGCCGACGACGGTGGTCGCCACCGACGTCACCGCGCCGATGAGGGTGAGCAGCGCGACGCCGTCCGCGCTCTTCATCCCGTGCGGCAGCCCGATGTGGTCCTCGAGCATGTAGAGCAGGTAGCCGGTCACGCAGAAGTAGGACAGGATCATCAGCGCGCGTCCGGCGAACACCCACCGGAAGTCGTGGACGCGCAGCGCCGACAGGAACGAGGCCAGGTCCCGGCGCAGCGAGGAGGCGTCCGCCGCGCGCGGGGGAAGCTCGTCCGGGCGCGGGTCGTGGGTCAGCGTCACCAGCAGCACCGCCGCCAGCAACAGCAGCCCCGCGAGCGTCGTGTACCCCCACGCGACGGCGTGCGTGAACCGGCCGGCGACGACGATGCCGACGAGCAGGCCGAGCGTGGTGCCCGCGCCCGCCATCGCCGACGCGGTCCCGCGCCGCTCCGCCGGCACGCGGTCGGGGACGATCGCGGTGAGCGCCGCCTGGTAGACGTTGCCCATCCCCTGCAGCAGGCACCAGCCGACGACCAGCAGGGCGATCGTGCCCATGTGTCCGAGGACGACCGCGAACGCGAGCGCGAGCAGCGCGCCGCCGAGCAGGAACGGGTTCCGGCGGCCGAAGCGGGAGCGGCTGCGGTCCGACAGCGCGCCGCCGATCGGGTTGAGCAGCGTCGCGAAGGCCGCCCCGATGCCGGTCACGAGGCCGAGCATCGCGACCTTGTGCGCCTTGTCGATGTGCTCGACCTGGGTCGGCAGCAGGATGCTCGCCACGCCGCCGTAGAGGGAGAACAGCATGAGGTTGCCGGTCAGCAGCAGCGGCATCAGCCCGCGCCGGGTCCGTGCCGCGCCGGCCTGTGCGCCCGCCTGGGCGCGGGGAGCGGCGCCGGTGCCGGCGCTCACCGGAGGGTCCCGTTCACGGCCGCGGCGCGGCGGTCGGTGGGGCTCATGGGGGCTCCTCGGGGGTTCGGTGACGCGAGTCACTTATACGTATAAATTCTGTATAGCACCCCGTGGCGGGCACTGGTCAAGACGGGGCGCGCGATCCCGCCGAGCGGGGGTGAACCGCCAGGTCGGCGTCTCTCCGGCGCCCGGCCGAAAAGGTGTCGCCCCGGTGCTCGTGAGGCCGGTAAGGTCGTGGGTTTCGCCGTCCCGCGCCCACCCCTCGCCTCTGGAGGTCCTCCGGCATGCCCGCCGAACCGTCGATCCTCGCCGCCGAGCGCGCCCACCTCGCCGAGTCCCGCGCCGCGCTGCGCCGGATGCGCGAGCACGCGGAGTCCTTGTCAGCGGACGTCGCCGCGGACTGGGTGTCCAAGCAGTTCCTGGAGTCGCTGCTCGACCAGCGGGTCGCGGCACTCGCCGACCATCCCGACACCCCGCTGTTCTTCGGGCGGATGGACCGCGACGGCGACGACGGCCCCGACCTGCCCTCCGTCATGTACGTGGGGCGGCGGCACGTCCACGACGGCGACGAGGGCCGCCCGCTGGTGCTGGACTGGCGCGCCCCGGTGTCGCGGGCGTTCTACCAGGCGGGCCCGGCCGAGCCGATGGGCTGGCGGCTGCGGCGCCGCTTCGGCTTCCAGGGCGGCGAGCTGACCGCGTTCGAGGACGAGCCCCTCGACGGCGGCGCCGAGCTCGGCCCGTCCCGCATCCTGACCGAGGAGATCGAGCGGCCCCGCACCGGGCCGATGCGCGACATCGTCGCGACCATCCAGCCGGAGCAGGACGTGATCGTCCGCGCCGACCTGCCCCGCACCGTCTGCGTGCAGGGCGCCCCCGGCACCGGGAAGACGGCGGTCGGCCTGCACCGCGCCGCCTACCTGCTGTTCACCCACCGGGAGCGGCTGTCGCGGTCCGGGGTGCTGATCGTCGGCCCGAACCGCGCGTTCCTCGCCTACATCGCGGCGGTGCTGCCCGCGCTCGGCGAGGTCCGCGTCGAGCAGGCTACGATCGACGACCTGCTCGGCGAGCCGCTGGGGGAGGAGCCCGCGGCGGTGTCGGCCGCCAAGGGCGAGGCGCGGATGGCCGACGTGCTGCGCAGGGCGCTGTGGCTGCACGTCCGCAAGCCGGAGGAGGGCCTCGTCGTCACCCGCGGCGTCGCCCGCTACCGGCTCGCCGACCACGAGGTGCGAGAGATCGCGGCCGGGCTGCGCGGCACCACCCGCTACGGCAGCGGCCGCGCCGCGTTCGCGCAGCGGCTCGCCCACCAGATCCTCGTCCGGATGGAGCAGCGCGGCGAGGCCTCCGACGACCGCGTCCAGGACCAGGTGGCGCGCAGCAGGCCGGTCAAGCAGCTGCTCGACCAGGTGTGGCCCAAGGTCACGCCCGAGCAGGTGCTCTTCCGGCTGCTGTCGGACGCCGACTTCCTGCGCTCCGCCGCCAAGGGCGTCCTCGACGAGGAGGAGCAGGCCGCGCTGCTCTGGGAGAAGCCCGCCCGGTCGCACCGCTCGGTGAAGTGGACCGCCGCCGACCGCGCGCTCCTGGACGAGCTGAACGATCTCATCGAGCGGACCGCCTCGCTCGGGCACCTGGTCGTGGACGAGGCGCAGGACCTGTCGGCGATGCAGCTGCGCGCCCTCGGCCGCCGCTGCGGCACCGGGTCGGCGACCGTCCTCGGCGATCTCGCCCAGGGGACGACGGCCTGGTCGGCGCGGTCCTGGAAGGAGGTGCTGTCGCACCTCGGGCAGGACGGCGAGGTCACCGAGCTGACCCTCGGGTTCCGCGTCCCCGGGACCGTCCTCGACTACGCGGCCCGGCTGCTCCCGCACGTCGCGCCGGAGCTGGAGAGGCCGCGGTCGCTGCGCGCCGGCGCCGGGGCGCTGGACGTGCGGCGCGTGCCCGACGTGGTGGCCGGGGCGGTCGAGGCCGCGCGCGAGGCCCTGGCCCGGGCCGGCTCGATCGGGCTGATCGTGCCGGACGCGCTGGCGGCGGCGCATGCGGCGGCCCTGGCGGACGCCGGGCTGGACGCCTCGCTGCTCGGACCGGAGTCCGACGGCACCGCGCGGCTGCTCGTCGTCCCGGCGACGCTGGCGAAGGGCCTGGAGTACGACCACGTGATCGTGGCCGAGCCCGCCGCGATCGCCGCCGCGGAGGCGCGCGGCCTGGCCCGGCTGTACGTGGTGCTGACCCGCGCGGTGACCTCGCTGACCGTCCTGCACCGGGACGACCTGCCCGCCGAGCTGGCCTCCTGAGACCCCGGGCGGTGAAGATGGGCCATGGCCGTCCCGCGTCCGTTCACCGAGACCGTGCACCTGCCCGCGACGCCGCCGTTCGACCTCGGCGCCGCGCTCCGCTTCATGTGCGGCTTCGCGCCCACCGCCGGCGAGCAGTCGATCGACGGCGGAACGCTCACCAAGGCGCTGCGCGCCGCCGGCCGGACGGTCGCCGCGCAGGTCGTCCAGGAGGGCGACGGGGTGCGCGCGACCCTGCACGCCGCCGAGCCGCTCACCGAGGACGTCGTCCGCGCCGCCGCGGACCGCGTCGCGTTCCATCTCAGCCTCGCCGACGACCTCACCGGCTTCTACGCGGTCGGCCGCGCGGATCCCGCCTTCGCGCCCGTCCTCGACCGGCTGTACGGCTACCACCAGGTGAAGTTCCCGACGCCGCTGGAGAACCTCGTGTGGGCGATCCTGTCGCAGCGCGCGCCGCAGGCCGCCGCCGCGCGCGGCAAGCACGCCCTGCGCGACGCGTTCGGCGACCGGATCACCGTGGACGGCACCGAGTACGCGGCCTTCCCGGACATCGACCAGCTCGTCACCCTTTCCGAGGGCCGGATCGCCGAGCTCGTCGGCAACGAGCGCAAGGCACGCTACCTGCACGGCGCCCTGCACGCCTGGCACGGCGCCGACGAGGACTTCCTCCGCACCGGCCCGTTCGACGAGGTCAAGGACTTCCTGCTGTCACTGCCGGGCGTCGGCGCGTGGTCGGCGAACTTCATCCTCATCCGGGGCCTCGGCCGGATGGACGAGACCCCGCTGGAGAAGGCCCTGCGCGGCGCGGCGTCCCGCGCCTACGGGCGGCCGCTGTCGGACGCCGACCTGCAGCGCATCGCCGACGGCTACGCCCCCTGGCAGGGCTACTGGGCGCACTACCTGCGCGCGGCCTCCTGACCGGTCTCGCCGTCCCGCGGGCGCAGGCCGTCGAAGGCGATCCGGAGGACGTCGTCGCTGCCGCCGGCGCGCCCGGCGGCGTAGGAGATCCCGGCCAGCAGCGCGGTGACCTCGGCCGGGCCGATGTCGGCGCGGACGGCCCCGGCCCGCTGCGCCCGCTCCAGCAGGGTGCCGATCGCGTCCTTCACGTCCGGTCCGGTGCGTCCGGTGGCCTCGCGGGCGTCGACGCCCGCCTCGGCCAGCGCCTCGGTGACGGCCTGCTTGGCCGCCGCCTGGGACACCACGCGGGCGAAGAAGCCGAAGAACGCCGCGCCGGGATCGGCGGCCGACGCCAGCTCCCGGGCCTCGCCGGCCAGCCGGTCCAGCAGCGCGACGAGCACCGCCTCCAGCAGCGACTCCTTGGTGGGGAAGTGCCGGAAGACCGTGCCGATCCCGACTCCGGCGCGGCGCGCGACCTCCTCGGTCGAGGCGGAGGTGCCCTGCGCGGCGAACACGTCCTCGGCCGCGGCCAGGACCTTGGCGCGGTTGCGCTGGGCGTCGGCGCGCAGCGGCTTCCCGGACGAGGTCGTCGTCATGGCGGCCTTCCCGTTGACAAGTGGAGTTCGGACTCCATATTTTCGGATACGGAGCAGAAACTCCGATTGTACGGGAGAGAGTCATGTCCGAGTTCGCCACCCCCCGCGCCGTCTTCCAGCGGCTGATCGACGGGGTGACCGCGCGGCGGCCCGACGGGCTGCCGCAGCTGTACGCCGAGGACGCGGTGGTCGTGCACCCGTTCGCCCACCCCGCGTCCCGGCTGGAGGGCCGCGAGGCCCTGCGCGCGCACTTCGCGCGGCTGGAGACCCTCCCGGTGGAGATGAAGGCCCGCAACGTGGTCGTCCACCAGACCGCCGACCCCGAGGTGATCGTGGCCGAGTTCGAGTACGCGGGCCGCAACACCGAGACGGGCCGGGACTTCGTCGTGCCGAACGTCTTCGTCATGCGGGTCCGCGGCGGCCGCATCGTCGAGTCCCGCGACTACGCCCACCACCAGGCGTTCGAGGAGGCGATGGCGTGAGCGTCCCGACGCCGCGGGAGGTGTTCGCGCTGCTGAGCGCCGGGATCTCCGCCGGCCGCTGGCACGAGCTGGCGGACCTGTACGCCGAGGACGCGGTGGTCGACCAGCCGTTCGCGCTCCCGCCCGCGCCGCCGCACCTGGAGGGCCGGGCGGTCATCGGCGAGCACTTCCGCAGAGCCGCCGAAGGACCGCTCCAACTGCGCGCGGCGAACGTCGTGGTGCACGAGACCGCCGATCCGGAGGTGATCGTCGCCGAGTTCGACTACGACGGCCGCATCGCCACGACGGGGCACGCGTTCCGCGTCCCGAACATCCAGGTCCTGCGCGTCCGGGACGGCCTGATCGTGGAGACGCGCGACTACCACGACCACCGCGGCCTCGCGCGCGCCTTCGCCGCCGCTCATTAGGGGACGAGCCGGGCGCGGGCGGTTGACCGACCCCCGTGCCGGTTCTTAGGGTGGACGGGCCATACCGACCGGTTGGTATGTTCGTTCGCCGGTGGCCCGTTCGCCACCCCTGCACCCCGCGCGGAGGTTCGCCCTGTGAGCACTGCACCGCCCGACGCCGACGAGCTGAGCAGGCGCGTCGACGAGTTCCTCGCCGCCCACGACCCGTCGGCCACCGAACCGCTGGAGTTCCTGCGCGCCCGGTTCGACGCCGGCCTCGCCTGGGTCCACTACCCCGAGGGACTGGGCGGCCTCGGCGCCCCCCGCTCCCTGCAGCCCGCCGTCGACCGGAGGTTCGCCAAGGCCGGCGCGCCGACCAACCACCCCGAGCGCAACGGCATCGGGCTCGGCATGGCCGCGCCCACGATCCTCGCCTTCGGCACCGAGGAGCAGAAGCGCCGCTTCCTGCGCCCGCTGTGGACCGGCGAGGAGCTGTGGTGCCAGCTGTTCAGCGAGCCCGGCGCCGGCTCCGACCTCGCCGCGCTCGCCACCCGCGCCGTCCGCGACGGCGACCGGTGGATCGTCAACGGCCAGAAGGTCTGGACGTCCATGGCGCACGAGGCGCGCTGGGCGATCCTCGTCACCCGCACCGACCCGGACGTGCCGAAGCACCGCGGCATGACCTACTTCGTCTGCGACATGACCGCCCCCGGCGTCGAGGTCCGGCCGCTGCGGCAGATCACCGGCGAGGCCGAGTTCAACGAGGTCTTCCTCACCGACGTCGCGATCCCCGACGAGCACCGGCTCGGCGAGGTCGGCCAGGGCTGGCAGGTCTCCACCACCACGCTGATGAACGAGCGGGTCGCGATCGGCGGCGCCGCCGCGCCGCGGGAGAGCGGGATGATCGGCGTGGTCGCCGGCCTGTGGCGCGACCGGCCCGAGCTGCGCACCCCCGGCCTGCACGACGCCGTCCTGCGCGCCTGGGTGGAGACCGAGGCGGCCCGGCTCACCGGCGAGCGGCTCCGCCAGCAGCTCACCGCCGGGCAGCCCGGCCCCGAGGGGTCCGGCGCCAAGCTCGCGTTCGCCAAGCTCAACCAGGAGGTCTCCGGCCTGGAGCTGGAGCTGCTCGGCGACGAGGGGCTGCGCTACGACGACTGGACGATGCGCCGCCCCACCGAGGTCGACTTCACCCGCCGCTCGCCCGGCTACCGCTACCTGCGCGCCAAGGGCAACTCCATCGAGGGCGGCACCTCGGAGATCCTGCGCAACATCATCGCCGAGCGCGTCCTCGGCCTGCCCGGTGAGATCCGCGTCGACAAGGACGTGGCGTGGAAGGACCTGCCCAAGTGAGCGACCTCCTCTACTCCGAGATCGAGAACGACCTGCGCGCCGGCGTCCGCGAGCTGCTCGACGACAAGGCGCCCTGGACCGGCGTCCTCGCCGGCACCGAGAAGGACGAGCCCTACGACGCGGCACTGTGGAAGGCCGTCGCCGGTCAGCTCGGCTGCGCCGGGCTGCCCGTCCCCGAGGACCTCGGCGGCGCCGGCGCCACCTGGCGCGAGACCGCCGTGGTGATGGAGGAGCTCGGCCGCGCCGTCGCGCCCGTCCCGTTCCTCGGCAGCTCCGTCATCGCGACGGCCGCGCTGCTCGCGGCGGGGGAGCGGGAGCTGCTCGGCGCCCTGGCGTCCGGCGAGAAGATCGCCGTGCTGGCGGTGCCGTTCGCTACGCCGCCCGGCGACGTCGCCGCGACCGTCCGGGTCGCGGAGGGCGCGCTCACCGGCGAGGTCGCCGGGGTCGCCGACGGGCTCGCCGCCGACGTGCTGCTCGTCCCGGCCGGGGACGGCCTGTACGCGGTCGACGCCGCCGACGCCGCCCGCACCGCCGTGACCTCGCTCGACATGACCCGGCGCCTGGCCGACATCGCCTTCTCCGGCGCGCCCGCCCGGCGCGTCGCGGAGGGCGGCGACGCGGTCCGCGCGGCGCTGCTGACGGGCGCGGCGATGCTGGCGTCCGAGCAGCTCGGGCTCGCCCAGCGCTGCCTGGACGACACCGTCGCCTACGTCAAGAACCGGTACCAGTTCGGCCGTCCGGTCGGCTCCTACCAGGGTCTCAAGCACCGGCTCGCCGACCTCTGGACGTCGATCACGCAGGCCCGCGCCGTCGCCCGGTACGCCGCGTCCTGCGCCGCCTCCGGCGACGCGGACCTGCCGGTCGCCGTCGCGGTCGCGCAGGCGCACTGCTCCGCGATCGCGCTCAAGGCCGCCGAGGAGTGCGTGCAGATGCACGGTGGCATCGGCTTCACCTGGGAGAACTCCTCGCACCTGTTCCTCAAGCGCGCCAAGGCCGACGCGATCGCGCTCGGCACCGCCGACCGCCACCGCGCGTCCCTGGCGGCGCTGGTCGACCTGCCCTCGGCCTGAGGCTCCGCGCCGCCCCGCCCCGGCGAGCTCTTCGCCGGGGCGGTCAGCCGGTGACGACCGCCAGGATCCGCGTGCCCTCCGGGAAGGCGTCCCTCTCGGCGAGCGCGACGATCCCGAACATCATCTTGGCCGTGTAGACCCGGTCGAGGACGAGCCCGTGCCGGGCGGCGAAGCCGCCGATGAAAGCGTCCAGCTCCGGGGTCGTCCGGGCGTAGCCGCCGAAGTGGAAGCCGTGCTCGACGCTCCACGAACCGCGCCGCTCCCCGTACGTCCCTCGCTGGAGCCGCTCCACCTCGGTGTCCATGAACCCGCCCTTGAGCACCGAGAACCCGAGCGCGCGTGCGTCCGGCGGCAGCCCCGCCGCGAGGCCCGCGAGCGTCCCGCCCGTCCCGCACGGGCAGCACACGACGTCGAAGCCCGCCGACTCGGCGCCCAGCTCCGCGCAGCCCCGGACGGCCAGAGCGTTGCTGCCGCCCTCGGGCAGCAGGTAGAAGTCGCCCCACCGCTCCCGCAGCGCGGCGATCACGTCCGGTTCGTGCTTGCGGCGGTACGTCGTCCGGTCCATGTACGTGAGGCGCATGCCCTGGCGCTCGGCGTATGCCAGGGACGCGTTGAGCGGCAGGTGCTCCTCGCCCCGCACCACCCCGATCGTCGCGAACCCGAAGAGGTCCCCGGCCGCAGCCGTCGCCCGCAGATGGTTGGAGTACGCGCCGCCGAACGTCAGCAGCGTCCCGTGCTCGCGGGCAGGCCCGATGTTGTGCCGCAGCTTGCGCCACTTGTTGCCCGGAAGCTCCGGATGGACGAGATCGTCGCGCTTCACGAACAGCCGGAGGCCGCGCCGCGCGAACCGCGCCTCGTCCAGCTCCACGACCGGGGAGGGCGCGGCTTCGGGCAGGATCATCGCGGGGCGGGCAGGCCGAGCTTCTCCCGCAGCGTCCGCTGGACGGCGTCGATGCCGGGCCGCGCGTCCACCGTCACCACGTACTCCTTGCGGCCGAACAGCTCCAGGATCGGGGCGGTCTTCTCCCGGTAGTTCCGCAGCCGCTCCGTCACCGCCTCCTCGGTGTCGTCCTCGCGCGCGACCAGCTCTCCGCCGCACACGTCGCAGCGGCCCTCCTGCGTGGGCCGGTCCGCGATCAGGTTGTAGTCCATCCCGCACTCAGAGCACAGCCGGCGCGCCAGCACCCGGCGCCGGACCTCGTCGTCCGGCAGGTCCAGATGGATCACGCCGTCGATGTCGTAGCTCTCCAGGAAGAACTCCGCCTGCCGCCGGCTGCGCGGGAACCCGTCGATGATGAACCCGTAGTTCCAGTCGTGCTGCTCGAGCCGGTCCCGGACGACGCCCTCCACCAGGTCGTCGCCGACCAGCTCGCCCGCCGCCATCGCGCGCCGCACCTGCGCGCCCAGCTTGGTGTGGTTCTGCACGTGCCAGCGGAACACGTCGCCCACGCTGATGTGCACCAGGTCGAGATCGCGCGCCAGCAGCAGCGACTGCGTCCCCTTCCCGCTGCCCTGCGCCCCGATGATCACGTACTTGCGCATGCCCGCAGCCTATGCGGCGCGGCCCGGGCGGGCGCGACCGCGGGTCAGCGCGCGAGCCGCAGCGCCCGGCCCAGCCACCGGAACCGCGAGCGGTCGGGCACGTGCTCGGGCTCGTCGCGCAGCGTCAGGCAGTCGGGCAGCGTCCCGATCGCCGGCGGCCGCACGCACACCAGCGTCGCCCGCGCCCGGCGCGCGCAGTGCAGCCGCACCGACGGCCGCAGCAGCCGCGAGAACGGCCCCCGCGTCCCGTGCCCGACGACCAGGATGTCGTCCTCGCCCGCCAGCCGGACCAGGGTCGCCCCCGGCTCCCCGACCAGGGCCAGCGCCGTCATCTCGACGCCGTCGGGCGGACCGCCGCTCACCTCGTCCAGCAGCCGGGCGACGAGCTCGGCGCCCGACCCGCGCAGCGCGTCGGTGATCCCGCAGCCGAGCTGGCCCGCCGCCGAGACGTGCGGCGGCAGCGGCGCGGAATGGGCGACCAGCAGCGGCAGCCGGCGCAGCCGCGCCTCGCCGATCGCCCAGGAGAGCGCGCATCGTGCCCCCGCGGAGTCATCGACCCCGACGACGACGCGCGGGCCGCCCTCCGGTCTCGCGATCACGGTCCCTCCTGAAGGCAACGGACTGATGTGCACTCTAGGGTGCAGGCATACCCGTTCCGACGGAAGTGTTTCCGCTTCAGGAAAGCCGAGTTTCCGCAATCGTCACCGGCGTGTCGCCCGCAGGCCGCTCGCCCGGGGCCGCCCCCGGACGCCCGGCACGGGCGCCCGCCGGCCTCGCGCCGAAGCCGGACAGGACCGACTCCAGCAGCGGCAGCGCCGCCCCCGCCCGCTTCGCGCGGATCACCACGTCCCACGCCGGCTCGAACTTCTTCCACCCGCCCGCGTAGGCCGCGTGCCGGGCCTTGCCGCGCAGCGTCGGCTTCGACGCGGCGCCCCGCGCGATGTTCCGCCACCGGTAGAAGTCCCGGTAGGCGCGCCAGTAGCCGTCCTCCAGCTGCGTGGCGGTCATCCGGGCGGGCTTGAACACGACGGTACGGGTGTCGTAGCGGTCCCAGTCGCGGTGCAGGATCCGCCCGGCCTTCTCCATCCGGGCGTACAGCCGCGTACCGGGATACGGCGTCATGATGTGGAACGTCGCTGTCTCGATGCCCTGGCCGACCGCCCACTCCACCGTCCGCTCGAACACGCTCGGATCGTCCTGGTCCATGCCGAACACGAAGCTGCCGTTCACCATGACGCCGTGATCGTGCAGGCGCCTGATCACCTGCCCGTAGTCCCGGTCGATGTTCTGCCACTTGCGCTGCTCCTTGAGGTTGCCGGCGTTGACGGTCTCGAACCCCACGAACAGGCTGCGCAGCCCCGACTCCACCGCCTTCTCCAGCAGCCCGGGCCGCAGCACCGACTGGACCGTCCCCGCGGCCTGCCACAGCCGCCCCATCCCGCGCATCCCGTCGAACAGGGCCCCCGCGAACCGGGCGTTGCCGAACAGGTGATCGTCCAGGAAGTACAGGTGCCGTCCCGGCAGCCGGTCGATCTCGCCGAGCGCCGCGTCCACGGTCTGCGTGTAGAACGACTTGCCGCCCTCGAAGAACGCCTCCTTGTAGCAGAAGTCGCACACGTGCGGGCACCCGCGGGACACGACGATCGAGTTCGGCACGAGGTACCGGCGCCGGTCGATCAGGTCCCGCCGCACCGGCGGCAGCCCCGCCAGCGTCCGCTCCGAGGAGTCGTAGCGCGGGGCCGGCCGCCCCGCCCGCAGGTCCGCGAGGAAGCGCGGCCAGGTGTCCTCACCGGGCCCGCAGAAGATCGTGTCGGCGTGCGCCGCCGCCTCGTCCGGCAGCGACGTCACGTGCAGCCCGCCGAGGCACACGTGCGCGCCCTTGGCGCGGTAGTGGTCCGCCAGCTCGTAGGCGCGCCGCGCGGACGTGATGTACACCTGGATCACCACCAGGTCCGGCTCGTCGGACACGTCGACCTTCTGGACGTGCTCGTCGGTGAGCGTCACCTCGTCGTCGGGGCCGAGGTACCCGGCGAGGGTCGCGAGCCCGAGCGGCGGGAACAGCGAGTACTTGATCGGCCTGAAGAACGGCGAGGACGCCTCCGTCAGGGCGGGCAGGATCATCTTCACGCGCATGCCCCAACGCTCCCGCCCGAAAGAGCAGGCCCTGTGCCGCCGATGTGGAGATCCCGTGGAGGCCGTCCGGGACGCTACGCCGCCACGGCGCCGCTCCGCGACAGCCACAGCCACCCGACGGCCTTGGTCTCCTTGCACGCCACCTGGATCGCCCGGTACCGCTCCTGCTCGACGTAGGGACCGCTGCAGACCACGTCCTCGAACAACCGCTCGCCGGCGAGCAGGCCGAGATCGGAGCCGGACAGGTCGATGGCCTCCTTGAACGAGGGCGCCTCCAGAAGCCGGAAGAGCTCGATCACCACGCGGCCGGACACGCCGTACTCGTCCCACCGGACCGGGCCGGCGGTCACCGCGACCCGCATCCGCAGCCTCGCGACATCGCTCCGGTACAGGTTCCACTGCCGGAGCATCGCGCTGAGATGGTTCGCGAGCGGGTCGAGGAGCAGGTGGCCCGGAATGTCCGGCGGCAGGACCACCAGGATCCCGTCGCCGCGATCCTCGGCGTGGCAGGCCTGCCACGGAATGCAGGTCATCGCGAGCGCCCGCTGGACGGTCGCGTACATGGCGTGACGCAGTTCGAGCTGGACGATCTCGTCCCGGTCCAGGGCGCTGAACGCCACCACGTCCACCGCGAGAAGGCATGTGTGGAGCCGGGCGGCCGCCGGATGCGGCGGAGTGTGCGGCCGGCGGCCGATGAAATACGCCCTTGTGACGGAAGCGTCCCGTGACGCTGGAATCCGGTCGCGTGCAAGACGTATCCTCATAGAGGATCGAGGCCTTTCTGGGAATGGCCGACAGGTCTGCCGCGGGGCTCCTGTGGCAGCAGGGGTCCCGCCACCTTCGGTGCGGGTGACCGGCTTGTGCCGCCCTGCCGCCGCGAGGTGGTGGTTCCGCGGTCATCCACTATTATGCGGCCGCTCGCCGAAGTGCCCGTGCCGTCGGCTGATTGCCTGCCGCAGATCTGCGCGCCGCAGATCGCAAGAAACTTTTTCTCCACCTGTCGCCGCGAGAAGTGGCAAACCGGTGCCACGCGTCCTGCGGGAGGGCGCCCGGGCGAGTGGCGTGGTGGAAGCAGGCGGAGCGACCGCTGTCAAACGGCCACATGATGGTTTTCGCCGCTGGGCGGTGCCGGTGTGACGCGAGTGACGGCACCGGACCGGCGGGGCGGTCCGCCCGGCTATCGGCGAGGTACCGGATCGCGTCCCGCCGTTGTCCGACTGCATTCTGCGACCTGCTGCAAATGGGTCTGGCAAACTGCTACGTCGCTGATTTAATGGAGGCACCCTGGAGGGCGGCGAACAGCGACGTTCCGGTCTGCCGGGAAGAGTCAAGGGTGATCTTCACTCGGTGAGTAAGAGGTCGCGATGAGCATGCCCTCGAGATTCGGGCCGGTGGTCCAGCGCGCGATACTGACCAGCGAGCTCCAGCGTCTCCGGCAGGCGAAGGGGGTGACGCAGGAGCAGGTCGCCGCCGCTCTCGACTGGTCGACCTCGAAACTCATCCGAATCGAGGGCGGCGCCGTCGGCGTCTCCACCACCGATCTGCACGCCCTGCTGCGGCACTACGGGATTCAGGACGGGGACCCGGAAGTCGGGAAGCTGACCGAAATCGCCCGCGAGGCCCGGCAGCGGGGCTGGTGGGCGCCCTACCGGCACGAACTGGCCGCCGATTTCCTTCGCTACCTCGGATACGAGACCGGGGCGTCGGTCATTCGCAGTTTCCAGCCGTTGCTCGTTCCCGGGCTTCTGCAGACCGAGGAGTACGCGAATGCGGTGACCATCGAACTCGTTTCGTCGCCGGCCGAGCGCGACGTCGTGGTGGAGGTGCGGATGCAGCGTCAGGAGGAGGTGTTCAACCGGGCCGATCCACCGCAACTCATGATGGTGATGGACGAGGCGGTGCTGCGCCGCAGGGTGGGCGGGCAGGTCGACTCCGGTGTGATGCCGCGGCAGCTCCGGCACATCCTCGATGTTCTGGAAAGGCCCAACGTCTCGGTCGAGGTGATCCCCTTCTCGAAGGGGGCGCACTTCGGGATGAAGGGCGAGTTCACCATCCTCGAATTCACTGATCCGCGGGTCAACGACGTCCTCTTCCTTGAGCTGACCGGAGTGTGGGACGTGACCGTCGTTGACCGGGACCCGCGGATCACCGAATACCGGGCGGCGTACGAGAACCTGCGGCAGTTGGCCATGCCGCCCGAGGAGACGGGCCCCTTCATCGAGGAGATCATCGATTCGATGACGTGACACCCGACGGGGCGTGACCGGGTGGGTTCCGTCCGTGGCGCAGGCGTCGGCCGGGTGGCTCCATCCTGCATCCCGCCCATTCCCGAAAACTCCGCAATTGCGAATGAATGCACTGAATTCAGGTCTATGGGTGATGCGTGCCTGAAAATCCCATTCTATTGGCCCGCGAAGCCGGGGACGGCGGCTTTGTTGAGGATGCTGGAACGGGGTCGTTCGTAAGGGTGCGCTGTCCTGGGGGAAGTGCTAAAACTTTGCTGTCGTATGAGCGGCCGCCGTAGGTGGCGATCGCTCACACGGGTAGTCATCGCATGACACTGCGGTCAAGAACTACGGGTCCCTTGCAGGGCCTGGCCTGGAAGGATTTGGTGGCTATGGCCCTGCGGTCCGGCTTCGCGTTCGGTGGTGCGGTGTTCTCCGGCCTTGCTCGACGCCCCGAGCGCGGCCCTCGCTGGCGCAAAGCGTCCGCCAGCGGGAGTTCCGGGTGCGTGGAGGTGGCCGGGAGCGGGGCGTCGGTGCTCGTGCGGGACTCCAAGGACGTCGAGGGTCCGGTCGTGGTGATGACGCGGGCGGCGTTCGCGGGGTTGGTGGCGGGGATTCGGGGGCGGGTGGGGTGACGCGGGGCTCTGCGGAGAGATGAATCCGCAGGTCGGGGCGTAGGATCGTCGGATTGCACGTGTTCTGTCGGTGGGGTCGCCTACGGTCGGGGTGTGAGGCGGCCATGTGAGCGCCGCCACAGTGACGCCGCCCCAGCGAAGGTGATGACCACCATGGTGAACAGCACCAAAGAGACGGGCCACGACTTCCAGGAGCTGGCCGACCCGTACCGGCGGGAGCTGCTGGCGCACTGCTACCGGATGCTGGGGTCCATCCACGACGCCGAGGACCTCGTCCAGGAGACGTACCTGCGCGCCTGGCGCTCGTACGACAACTTCGAGGGGCGGTCGTCCCTGCGCACCTGGCTCTACCGGATCGCGACGAACGTGTGCCTGACCGCGATCGACCAGCGCGGCCACCGCCCGATGCCGTCCGGCCTGGGCGCGCCCAGCGACGAGCCGGAGCGCCCCGTGGTCGCCTCGCCGGAGATGCCGTGGCTCGAGCCGGCGCCCGACGCGGTGCTCGGCGCGGACGCAGCCGACCCCGCCACCATCGTCGCGGCCCGCGAGAGCACCCGGCTCGCCTTCGTCGCCGCGCTCCAGCACCTGCCCGCCAAGCAGCGGGTCGTGCTGATCCTGCGGGACGTCCTGAAGTGGAAGGCGGCCGAGGCCGCCGAGCTGCTCGGCACCTCCACCGCGTCCGTCAACAGCGCGCTGCAGCGGGCGCGGGCGCAGCTGGAGGAGGCGGCGCCGCTGCGCGACGAGCTGGTCGAGCCCACCGACCCGGGCCAGCGGGACCTGCTCGAGCGGTACGCGAAGGCGTTCGACGACGCGGACGTGGACGCGTTGCTGGACCTGTTCCGGAAGGACGCGGTCTGGGAGATGCCGCCGTTCCCGCAGTGGTTCGTCGGCGCCGACTCGATCGTCCGGCTCATCAAGGCCCAGTGCGCGCCCGAGCCGGGGGAGCTGCGGATGGTGCCGGCCGCCGCCAACGGGCAGCCCGCCTTCGGCATGTACCGGCGCGACGCGGACGGCGTGCACCGGCCGTTCCAGCTCCAGGTGCTCAGCATCGCCGGCGGCGAGGTGGTGCAGGTGTCGGCGTTCTTCGACACGACGCTGTTCCCGGTCTTCGGCCTGCCCGAGACCCTCTGACCGCCGCCGGGAGGGGAGCGGTGCGGCGGCTCGACGCCGCCTGACGTGCCGCAGACGGCGGCCCTGATTTTCCGTTGAGCGGAAACCCGGGTGCGCCGTCGCCGTCGCCGGCTGCCAGGGTGGAGGGCAGTGCGTCGCGCCTGGGGAGATCCGCGCCGCGAACGGGGCGCCACTGGCGGGGCACGTCGAGGAAGGAACGAGCGCATGACGCATCCCCCGTACCTGTATCCGGGCTACAAGAGCACCGTGCTCCGCGCCCCGGCGCAGGAGCTGATCATGCCGAAGCTCGGCCCGGACAGCGTCGAGCTGTCCTCGCCGGTCTTCGGCCACCAGGAGCTCGGACGGCTGGACAACGACCTCACCGTGCAGCACTCCGGGGAGCCGCTCGGCCAGCGGATCATCGTGACCGGCCGGGTGCTGGACGGCGCGGGCCGCCCGGTGCGGAACGCGCTCGTGGAGGTCTGGCAGGCGAACTCCGCGGGCCGCTACAACCACCTGGGCGACATCCACCCCGCCCCGCTGGACCCGAACTTCACCGGCGCGGGACGCTGCCTGACCGACGACGAGGGCCGCTACCGGTTCATCACGATCAAGCCGGGCGCCTACCCGTGGGGCAACCACCACAACGCGTGGCGGCCCGCCCACATCCACTTCTCGGTGTTCGGCACCGCGTTCACCCAGCGGCTCGTCACGCAGATGTACTTCCCGGACGACCCGCTGTTCCCGTTCGACCCGATCTTCCAGTCGATCCCCGAGGAGCGCGACCGCGAGAAGCTGATCTCCCGGTTCGACATGGATCTCACCAAGCCGGAGTGGGCATTGGGGTTCCAGTGGGACATCGTGCTCGGCGACACCCCGATGGAGGCCTGATGACGACGCCGGCGAAGACACCGCAGGCCAAGACGACGCCGTCGCAGACCGTCGGCCCGTTCTACGGGTACGCGCTGCCGTACGAGGCCGGCCCGCGGGTCGCGCCCGCCTGGCGGCCGGACGCGATCACCATCCGGGGACGGGTGCTCGACGGCGCCGGCGAGCCGGTGCCGGACGCGCTGCTGGAGATCTGGCAGGCCGACGAGAACGGCGAGATCCCGCAGCGGCCCGGCGGCATCGTCCGGGAGGGGCATGACTTCTCCGGGTTCGGGCGGTGCGGCACGGACCCGGCGGGCGGGTTCTGGTTCACCACCGTCAAGCCGGGCGCGGTCGGGGCGGGCGCGCCGTACATCGCGCTGCTGGTGTTCGCGCGCGGCCTGCTGAAGCCGGTCGCGACCCGGATCTACTTCCCGGAGGACGAGGCCGCGCACGCCGCCGACCCGCTGCTCGCCGAGGTCCCCGCGGACCGCCGCGGGACGCTGGTGGCCGAGCGGGAGGGCGACCGGGCGTACCGGTTCGACGTGCGGCTGCAGGGCGAGGGGGAGACGGTCTTCCTTGCCTTCTGAGACGCCGCCGCCCGCCGCGGCCGGGCCCTCCACCGCGACCGGGCCCTCCGCCGGCGCCGGGCCCTCCGCCGGCGCCGGGCCGTCCGCCGACGCGGGGCTGCTGTCGCCGGTGCGCGCCGGGACGGAGGCCGAGGCCGCCACGGGCGACGCCGCGTATCTGGCGGCGATGCTCGACGCCGAGGCGGCGCTGGCCCGCGCGCAGGCCCGGCTGGGGATCATCCCGGCCGCCGCGGCGGAGGCGATCACCGCGGCCGCCTCGGCGGGCGGGATCGACGTCGCGGACGTGGCGCGCCGTGCCCGCGGTTCCGGGAACCCCGTCGTCCCGCTGGTCGCCGATCTGCGCGGCCTCGCCGGCGCCGCCGGCGAGCACGTCCACAAGGGCGCCACCAGCCAGGACATCGCCGACACCGGCGCGATGCTCGTCGCGGCCCGGACGCGGCGGGGCCTGCTGGCCCACCTCGACCGGGCCCTGGACGGGCTGGCCGGCACCGTGGCGCGGTACCGCGACACCCCGATGGCGGCGCGCACGCTCGGCCGGCAGGCGCTGCCCACCACGTTCGGCGCGAAGGCGGCGAACTGGCTGCTCGGCTGCCTGGAGGCGCGCGAGCGGCTGGCGGCGGTCGCGCTGCCCGTCCAGCTCGGCGGCGCCGCCGGGACGCTGGACGCCTACGGCGACCGGGCGTTCGACCTGGTCGGCGCGTTCGCCGAGGAGACCGGCCTGGACGTGCCGGTCCTGCCGTGGCACACCCGCCGGACCCCGGTCGCCGACCTGGCCGCGGCGCTCGCGGTGACCGCCGGCGCCCTCGGCAAGATCGCCACCGACGTGTGGCTGCTCGCGCAGAGCGAGGTCGACGAGGTGGCGGAGGCCGCCGGGCCCGGGCGGGGCGGCTCGTCGTCGATGCCGCACAAGCGCAACCCGGCGCTGTCGGCCCTCGTCCGGTCGGCGGCGCTGCAGGTGCCGGCGTACGCGCAGGTCGTCCTCGCCGCGCAGGCCGCGCCGCTGGAACGCCCGGCGGGGGAGTGGCACGCCGAGTGGCAGCCGCTGCGCGAGTGCCTCCGGCTGGCCGGCGGCGCCGCCGAGACCGCCGCCGACCTGGTCTGCGGCCTGGAGGTGTCGGCGGACCGGATGCGCGCGAACCTCGACGGACTGCTGGACGTCCTCGGAGACGATCCCGGCACCGGCGCGGCCTCCGCCCTGGCGGACCGCGCCCTCGACGCGTACCGGAGGAGCCGCGCGTGACCCCGCCCCCGAACACCCCGGAATCCCGCATCCCGCAGTACCGGCTCGACGGGCCGCCGGACGCGCCCGTCGTCGTCCTCGGCCCGTCCCTCGGCACCTCGATGGACCTGTGGCTGCCTCAGCTGCCTGCGCTGACGCGCGCATGGCGGGTGCTGCGCTACGACCTGCCGGGGCACGGCGGCGCGCCGTCCCCGGACGGCCCGTTCACCGTCGAGGACCTCGCCGGCGGGGTCGCCGCGCTGCTCGACCGCCTCGGGATCGCCGAGGCGGCGTACGCGGGCGTCTCGCTGGGCGGCGCCGTCGGCACCGCCCTCGCGCTCCGCGCCCCGGAACGCGTCGCGAGCCTCGTCCTGTGCTGCACCTCGCCCCGCTTCGGCGACCCGGAGCCGTGGCGGGACCGCGCGGCGCTCGTCCGCCGCGAGGGCGTGGGGCCGGTCGCCGGCACGGCCGCGAGCCGCTGGTTCACCCCCGGGTTCACCGGCGCGGAGCCGTATGTCGCGATGCTCCGCGAGACGGACCCGGAGGGCTACGCGGCGTGCTGCGACGCGCTCGCCGCGTTCGACGCCACCGCGCGTCTCGGCGGCGTCTCGGCGCCGACCCTGGTGATCGCCGGGGCCGAGGACGGCCCGACTCCGCCGCACGGCCACGCCGACCGGCTCGCCGGCGGCATCCCCGGCGCCGAGCTCGTCGTGATCGACGGGGCCGGGCATCTGGCCAACGCCGAGCGGCCGGAACCGGTCACCGAGGCGATCACCGCGCACCTGGACCGCACCTGGAAGGGACGGGCATGAGCACCGACGGGGAACGGCACGCCGAGGGCATGCGGACGCGTCGCGAGGTGCTCGGGGACGCGCACGTCGACCGCGCCGAGGCCCGCAAGGACGCCTTCACCGAGGACTTCCAGGATCTGATCACCCGGTACGCGTGGGGCGAGATCTGGACGCGTCCCGGGCTCGACCGCAAGACGCGCAGCTGCATCACGCTGACCGCCATGGTCGCGGGCGGTCACCTGGACGAGCTCGCCATGCACGTGCGCGCCGCCCTCCGCAACGGGCTGACCCGCGAGGAGATCAAGGAGGTCCTGCTCCAGACGGCGATCTATTGTGGAGTGCCCGCCGCGAACTCGGCGTTCGCCGTCGCCCAGCGGGTACTGGCCGAACAGGAGTGACCGTCGGGAGGGCCATGGCTGAGCGCGCGCGCCCGGTGAGCGTGGCGGGCAAGGTGATGGCCATCCTGAACGCCTTCGCCCAGGACGACGTGCGCCTGAACCTGAGCGAGATCTGCCGCCGCGCCGGGTTGCCGCTCGCCACCGGGCACCGGCTGGTCGGGGAGCTGGCCGCCGGCGGGTTCCTGGAGCGGGTGCCGGACGGGACGTACCGCATCGGCACCCGGCTGTGGCGGATCGGCAGCCAGGCCCCCGCCGTCACCGGGCTGCGGGAGCTGGCGCTGCCGCACATGGAGGACCTGTACGAGGCGACGCACGACAACGTGCAGCTCGCCGTGCTGCGCGACGACCGCGTCCTGGTCGTGGAGCGGCTGCGCGGGACTCGGTCGGTGCCGGTCGTGACGCAGGTCGGCGCGACGCTGCCGCTGCACACGACCGGGGTCGGCAAGGTGCTGCTGGCGTTCGCGCCGCCGGAGTACCGGGAGCGGGTCCTCGCCGCCGGGCTGGAGCGGCACGCCGCCCGGACGATCACCGACGCGGACGAGATGCGGCGCTGCCTGGAGCAGGTGCGCCGCTCGGGCTACGCGCTGACCCGCGACGAGATGACGCTGGGCGCCTCGTCGGTCGGCGCGCCCGTCCGGGACGGGACGGGCGAGGTGGTGGCGGCGCTGTCGCTGGTCGCCCGCACCCGCAGCGCGGACCTGCGGCGGCTGCTGCCGCCGCTGACGACGGCGGCGCGGGCGCTGTCACGGGACGTCGCCCAGCACTGGCGCGGACACCCGGAGACGTTTTCCACCGAGCGGAAGGCCGACGCCTGAACCAGCGGGTACGCGCGCCAGCATCGCAAGGGGGAACCCCAGAACGGACGACGAGGAGGCTCGATGCGTACCCAGGTGGCGATCATCGGCGGCGGCCCGGCGGGGCTGCTGCTGTCGCATCTGCTGCATCTGCAGGGGATCGATTCGGTGGTCCTGGAGAGCCGCGACCGCGGCTACGTGGAGCGGCGGCAGCGGGCCGGGATGCTCGAGCAGGGCACCACGGACGTGCTCCGCGAGAGCGGCGTGGGGGAGCGGCTCGACCGCGAAGGGCTCGTCCATCACGGGCTGGAGCTGCGGTTCGGCGGCGCGGGGCACCGGGTGCCGCTGACCGACCTGACGGGCCGGACCGTCACGGTCTACGCGCAGACCGAGATCGTCAAGGACCTGGTCGCCAAGCGGCTCGCGGACGGCGGCGACGTGCGGTTCGAGACCGAGGTGATCGGCCTTGACGCCTCGGCGCCCAGCGTGACGTTCCGCGACACCGCCGGGGAGGTGCACACCCTGGAGTGCGACTACATCGCGGGCTGCGACGGGTTCCACGGCGTCAGCCGCCCGGCGGTGCCGGGGCTGCGGACGTTCTCCCGCGAGTACCCGTTCGCCTGGCTCGGCATCCTCGCCGACGTCCCGCCGTCCACCGAGGAGCTGATCTACGCCAACCACGACCGCGGGTTCGCGCTGCACAGCCTGCGCTCCCCGCAGGTCAGCCGGCTCTACCTGCAGGTGCCGCCGGACGAGGACATCGCGGCGTGGCCGGACGCGCGGATCTGGGAGGAGCTCGCGGCCCGGTTCGCCACCGACGACGGCTGGAAGCTGCACGAGGGCCCGATCACCGACAAGTCGATCACGCCGATGCGCAGCTTCGTGGCCGAGCCGATGCGGCACGACCGGCTGTTCCTCGCCGGCGACGCGGCCCACATCGTCCCGCCGACCGGCGCCAAGGGCCTCAACCTGGCGGTGTCCGACGTGATCGTGCTGGCCAGGGCCCTGACGGAGCGGTACGCGTCGGGCTCGGACACTCTGCTCGACGCGTATTCTTCGACGTGCCTGCGGCGCGTGTGGCGGGCCGAGCACTTCTCCTACTGGATGACCACGCTGCTGCACGTGGATCCGGCCGCCGACGGCTTCGCGCTGCGGCTCCAGCGCTCCCACCTGGACTACGTCGCCTCCTCCGAGGCGGCGAAGACGATGCTGGCCGAGAACTACACGGGCCTGCCGATCGGCTAGCGCGCGAGGCGGGCGCGGGTCGGCACGTGAACGGTGCGCGGCGCGGATCTGTTCCCGGCCGGCGGTGAGATGCACATCACGCAAGCTGGCAGTGCCTGAAATTTTGCCGGGCACGCAAGTTCGGTTTACCGTGAGGGCATGACCGAGACGAGCCTGCGCGAGCGCAAGAAGGTCGCGACGCGCCAGGCGCTCAGCCGCGCCGCCGCCCTCCTCGCCGTGGAGCGCGGCGTCGAGGGCGTCACGATCGAGGCGATCGCCGACGCGGCCGGGGTCTCCCCCCGCACGTTCCACAACTACTTCCCGGGCAAGGAAGAGGCGATCGTCGCGCCGCTCACCGACGGGGCGCAGGCCGTCATCGACGCCCTGCGCGGCCGCCCGGCGGGCGAGCCGATCTGGGACGCGCTGCGCGAGGTCGTCCGGGAGGTGCTGCTGCCGACCGACACCCGCGACGAGACCATCGCGCTGCTGCGCGTGGTCAAGCGGAACCCGGCGCTGGTCGGCAAGCAGCTGTGCGGCCTCGGCGAGATGCAGCGGCAGATCGCCGAGGTCATCGCCGCGCGCACCGGCACCCACGCCGGCCGCGACCTGTACCCGCACCTGCTGGCGGGCGCCGCCGGCGTGGCCATGCGCACCGCCGTCGACCTGTGGGTGGACGGCCGGAGCGGCGCCGACCTGCCCGAACTGATCGACTCGGCGTTCGCCCAGCTGCGCGCCGGGCTGCCCGGCCCGTAACCGGGCCCTTCCGACCCCCGGCGCCGCGCCGCCGCCCAGCGGCGCCGGGTCCCCCCGCAGGGCGGCGAGCACCCCCACCACCCCCCCTGACCGAGTGACAGCCCGACGGCCGGCCGCCGTGGGGCCATGTCCGCACGCCCCGTTACCGATGGGACGCTCTCTTGGCCACCTTCCTCTACCGGCTCGGCCGGTTCTCGTTCCGGCGCCGCCGGCTCGTCACGCTGCTCTGGGTGGGGCTGCTCGTGCTCTTCGGCGTCGGCGCCGCGGTGCTCAAGGGGCCCACCTCCAACGACTTCTCGATGCCGGGCACCGAGTCCCAGCAGGCGATCGACCTGCTCAAGGACCGGATGCCGCAGGCGTCCGCGGACGGCGCCACCGCACGGGTCGTGTTCGCCGCCCCCGACGGCAGGACCGTGACCGACCCCGCCGGGAAGGCGGGCGTCGAGAAGGTCGTCGCCAAGCTCAAGGCGGCGCCGCAGGTCGCCTCCGTCGTCGACCCCTACCAGGCGAAGGCCGTCTCGCAGGACGGCAGGATCGCCTACACGCAGGTCACCTACAAGGTGCCGGCGATCGACGTCACCGACGCGGCGCGCGACGCGCTGACCGCCGCCGCCCAGCCGGGCAAGGACGCCGGGCTCCGGGTGGAGATGGGCGGCGACGCCACCGAGGCGATGCCGGAGCAGAGCGCCACCGAGGTGATCGGCGTCGCCGTCGCCGCGGTCGTGCTGATCATCACGTTCGGGTCGCTGATCGCCGCCGGGCTGCCGCTGCTGAACGCCATCCTCGGCGTCGGCATCGCGATGGCCGGCATCACCGCCGCGACCGGGCTCATCGACATGAGCTCGATGACCTCGACGCTCGCGCTGATGCTCGGGCTCGCGGTCGCGATCGACTACGCGCTGTTCATCGTCTCCCGGTACCGGCACGAGCTGCGGGAGGGCCGCACCGGCGAGGAGGCCGCGGGACGCGCCGTCGGCACCGCCGGATCGGCGGTGGTGTTCGCCGGGCTGACCGTCGTCATCGCGCTGGCCGGCCTCGCCGTGGTGGACATCCCGATGCTCACCGAGATGGGGTTCGCCGCCGCGTTCGCCGTGGTGATCGCGGTCCTGATCGCGCTCAGCCTGCTGCCCGCGCTGCTCGGCTTCGCCGGACGCAAGGTCCTCGGCGGCGCGATCCCGTTCCTGCGCGGCGGCGTCTCGCGCCGCGGCCGGCCGCCGTTCGGCGAGCGGTGGGCCCGGTTCGTCGTCCGCCGGCCGCTGCCGGTCCTGCTGCTCGCCGTCGCCGGCCTCGGCGTGATCGCCGCCCCGGCGCTGGACCTGCGGCTCGGCATGCCCGGCGACGAGGCCGCCGCGCCCGCCACCACCCAGCGCCAGGCCTACGACCTGCTCGACAAGGGCTTCGGGCCCGGCTTCAACGGGCCGCTGATGGTCGTCGTCGACGGTGCCAACGCGCAGGCGGCCGGGCAGCGGTTCGCCGGGGAGATCCGGGCGCTGCCGGACGTGGTGACCGTGACGCCGCCGCAGGCGAGCCCGAAGGGCGACACCGCGGTGCTGACCGTCGTTCCGAAGAGCGGGCCGAGCAGCCAGCAGACCGAGGACCTCGTCTCGGCGATCCGCGACAAGGCCGACGGGCTGAAGGCGCAGACCGGCGCCGGCGCGATGGTCACCGGCCGGACGGCCATGATGATCGACGTGTCGGCCAAGCTCTCCAGCGCCCTCGCGCCCTACCTCGGGCTCGTCGTCGGGCTCGCGTTCATCCTGCTGATGCTGGTGTTCCGGTCGCTGCTCGTGCCGCTGAAGGCCACGCTCGGCTTCCTGCTCACCGTCGCGGCCACCTTCGGCGCCGTCGTCGCGGTGTTCCAGTGGGGCTGGCTGTCCGGGCTGTTCGGCGTCGACACCACGGGCCCGATCATGAGCATGATGCCGATCTTCATGATCGGCGTGGTGTTCGGGCTGGCGATGGACTACCAGGTCTTCCTGGTCACCCGGATGCGCGAGGAGCACGTGCACGGGGCGCCCCCGGGCGAGGCGGTGGTCACCGGCTTCCGGCACGGCGCCCGCGTCGTCACCGCCGCCGCGGTGATCATGATCGCGGTGTTCGCCGGGTTCCTGTCCTCCTCCGAGTCCATGATCAAGATGATGGGCTTCGCGCTGGCGGCCGGCGTCGCCTTCGACGCCTTCGTCGTCCGGATGACCATCGTCCCGGCGGTGATGGCGCTCGTCGGCCGGTCCGCCTGGTGGCTGCCGCGGTGGCTCGCCCGCATCCTGCCCAACGTGGACGTCGAAGGTGAGAGGCTTCGGCATCTGCTCCATGACGGGCACGGCGGCGTCGACCCCGCGCCGCGCCCCGGCGAGGGCGAGCGCGAGGCGCGCGCCGGAGCTGACCCGCCGCGTCCTGGCGCGGCTGCTCGACGAGCTGCC
>NZ_JBEZJL010000093.1:0-43382 GCF_040651755.1 Actinomadura sp. NPDC048394
AAACACCCGGTCCCATTCCGAACCCGGAAGTTAAGCCCTTCAGCGCCGATGGTACTGCATGGGAGACCGTGTGGGAGAGTAGGACACCGCCGGACATTTATTGGTCGAGGGTCGCACCCCGTTTCCGGGGGCGGCCCTCGACGCATGTCATGGCCCTGCCGAAGTAGGCTGCAAGAGTCCATGAACCACCATCAAGAACAGTGACGGACGTGATGAGCGCGGAAGAGGACGGCCGCAGCGACGACAACCGCGGGCGGCGGGGGAAGAACGGCGGGCGGAGCGCGCCCGGCCCTCGTGGGGGCACCGGCGGGTCCGGCGCACGCGGAAGCGGCGGTCCTCGTGGATCCGCGCCACGCAACGGCGGCCCGAAGGGCGGCGGAGGCCGTCCTGGCGGCGGTGGCGGCTGGAAGGGCCGCGACGGCCAGGGCCGGCGAAACGACCGGCCGTCCGGACGCCCGTTCCGAGGGAACGACGACCGCCGCGGCGGCGAGGGAGCGCCGCGGGAGCGGCGCGATGACCGTTTCGGCGGCGGGCGCGGCGGTGAGCGCGGACAGGGACGGTTCAACGGTCCCGGTGGCGAGCGCCGGAGCGCAGGGCCGCGGGATGAGCGACGTTCCGGCGCGGCCGGCGGCCAGCGTGGCGGGAAGCCGGGCGGCCGGGACGACCGGCGCTTCGGTGACCAGCGTGGCCCTCGCACCGGGCAGGGTGGGCCCCGCACCGGGCAGGGTGCCGGTGGCGGTGGTCGCTTCGGCGGTGGCCAGGGCCCGCGTGGCGAGGGGCGCGAGCAGCGCTTCGGTGGTCCCCGGGGCGAGCGTCGCGACGACCGCTTCGGTGGCGCACGTGGTGGTCAGGGCCCGCGCGGTGAAGGCCGCGAGCAGCGTTTCGGTGGTCCGCGCGGAGAGCGTCGCGACGACCGTTTCGGTGGTGGCCAGGGGCCGCGTGGTGAAGGCCGTGAGCAGCGCCCTGGCGGTCCTCGTGGTGAGCGCCGTGAAGGCGGTTTCGGTGGTCCCCGGGGTGAGCGCCGTGAGGGCGGTTTCGGGGGCGGTCGCGGGCCGCGTAGCGAGAGCCGGGGCGGTCGCCCTGGCGGGCCGCGCGGTGAGGCGCGCTCGGGCGGGCCTCGCGAGTCCCGGCCCGGTGGCCGGCAAGGCGAGCGCAGGTTCGAGGGCCGGCCGAAGGACCGCCGGTTCCAGGACCGCGACGAGCGCGGTGGACGCGACGGCGGCCGTCCAGGCGGAGGGTTCCGCCAGGAGCGGCCCGGCGGACGCCGGTTCGAGGGCGACCGGGAGCGGCCGCGCGGTCAGCGCGACGGCGGGTTCCGCGGTCGCGGGCCCGGCCGTCCCGAGGAGCGGGGCGGGCGCCCGCACGGTGCGGGACGCGGCCGTCCCGACACGGGCGAGCGGGAGCGTCCGGCTCCCAAGCACGACGATCCGCTGCTGCCCGACGACGTCACCGGCGAGGAGCTGGACGCCGAGGCGCGCGCGGAGCTGCGGACGCTGCCCAAGGACCTCGCGGAGCGTGTGGCGCGGCATCTGGTGATGGCGGGACGGCTGTCCGAGGACGAGCCGGAGCAGGCGTACAAGCACGCCCGCGCCGCGCGCCGGCTCGCGTCCCGCGTCGGCATCGTCCGGGAGGCCGCCGGGATCGCCGCGTACCAGACGGGGGAGTGGGCGGAGGCGCTCGCCGAGCTGCGGGCGGCCCGCCGGCTCGGCGCGGGTGACGACTCGTACCTGCCCGTCATGGCGGACTGCGAGCGGGGCATGGGACGCCCCGAACGCGCCCTCGACGTGATCAAGTCGCCGGAGGCGGACCGGCTCGACCCGATGGGACGGGTGGAGCTGCGGATCGTGGAGTCGGGCGTTCGCCGCGACCTCGGCCAGTACGACGCGGCCGTGGTGACGCTGCAGATTCCCGAGCTGCGCGACCGGCGCCTGAAGCCGTGGTCGGCGCGGCTCTTCTACGCCTATGCCGACGCGCTCACGGAGGCGGGACGCGGGGACGAGGCGTCCGACTGGTTCGCCCGGGCCGCGGCGGCGGACCGCGACGGCGAGACCGACGCCGCCGAACGCTACGCGGAACTCGAAGGCCTCCACATCCTCGACACCGAAGAGGACGAAGAGGGCGCCGAAGAGACCGCTGAGGAGACCGCGGAAGAGCTCGGCTCGGAGCAGGAGCCGGAGGCCGACGACACGACGGCACCGCCGGCCGAGCCGGTCGCGGACGTGCCGGAGATCGTCACGGCGACGGACATCCAGTTCAAGCCCGCCGACCCGGAGATCCTGGAGCCGGTGCCGGAGGAGGCGCCCGAGGCGCCCGCGGTGTTCCTCGAGCCCAAGACCGTCGAGCCCGAGCCGGATCTCGACCAGGCCGCCGCCGAACCCGAACCCGAGCCCGCGCCCGAGCCCGAGCGTCCTGCGGAGGCTCCGGACGACGAGGAGCCGAAGGCCGGCGACTGACGACCGGCTGTGCCGGGTCTCCGGACGCGCTGTGAGCGGCCCGTCCGGAGACCCGGCCCGTCCGGAGACCCGGCCCGTCCGGAGACCCGGCCCGGGCGATGACCAGCAAGTCGGAAAGAACCGAAAAACGATCTTTCGCCGGGGTTCGCGGCTAGGCTGTGCCGCATGACGGCCGGCGAGGAAGAGATCGCCCCCACGGGCATCGACGTCACGACCCCGCACATCGCGCGGATCTACGACTACTGGCTCGGCGGCAAGGACAACTTCGCCTCCGACCGGGCGGCCGCGGAGCAGGTGATGCTCGCGACGCCGACGATCAAGCCGGGCGTCACCGCGAACCGGGCCTTCCTGAGCCGTGCCGTGCGCGCGATGGTCGGGGAGGGCGTCACCCAGTTCCTCGACATCGGCACGGGGATCCCCACCGCGAACAACACGCACATGGTGGCGCAGGCCGCCGACCCCGAGTGCCGGGTGGTGTACGCGGACAACGACCCGATCGTGCTGGCGCACGCGCGGGCGCTGCTGTCCGGTGTGACGGCGCCGACCTCGTTCGTCGACGCCGACCTGCGCGACACCGGCCGGATCCTGGAGGAGGCCGG
Source organism: Actinomadura sp. NPDC048394 (assembly GCF_040651755.1). Classification (NCBI taxonomy): domain Bacteria; kingdom Bacillati; phylum Actinomycetota; class Actinomycetes; order Streptosporangiales; family Thermomonosporaceae; genus Actinomadura; species Actinomadura sp. NPDC048394. The sequence continues at coordinate 3,053 of NZ_JBEZJL010000093.1, forward strand.
ACGCCTGCTCGACTTCGAGCGCCCGGTGGGCCTGCTGCTGATCGCGGTGCTCCACTGCATCCCGGACGACGACGATCCGCGCGGCATCATCGGCACGCTGTTGGACGGCCTCGCGCCCGGCAGTTTCCTCGCCATCACGCACCCGGGCATCGACCAGCTGCCCGAGCAGATGGCGGCCGCGGAGGACGCCCTCACCAAGGCGATGGGCTTCCGCGTGACGTTCCGCACCCACGAGGGCGTCAGCGCGTTCTTCTCGGGGCTCGACCTTCTCGAGCCGGGTGTCGTCCCGGTCCAGGACTGGCGTCCCGACGCGGACGCGTCGCCGTCGCCGACGACCGGCATGTGGGGCGGCGTCGCCCGGAAGCGGTGACGAACGGGCCTACGGGTCAGCGGGTGAGGAACTCGCCGATCTCGCGCGCCACCGTCTCGGGCTCGTCCAGCATCGACAGGACGTAGGCGCCGGGCACCTCGGCGTACCGGCCGGCGGGCAGCAGTCCGGCCAGGCGGCGGCCGTGCTCGGGCGGCATCACCCGGTTGTCGGGCGACCACAGGACGAGGGCCGGGCCGGTGAAGCCGCGCAGCGCCTCGGTGTCGCGGACGAGCTCCGACTCGACCAGCGGGCTCCGGCAGTAGGCGAGCAGGTCGCGGCGGACGCCGGGATCGCGCAGCACCGGTTCCGTCCAGCCTCGGACGAGGTCGTCCGGCAGCGGGCGGCGGGCCATCTGCCCGAACAGCACGGGAAGCCGCCGGATGCGGGCGACGCGCAGCTGCCGGGCCGCCAGGGGGATCGAGCCGGGGATCCGTGCGGCGATCTTCAGGACCCGGCCGGGCAGGCCGGGCGGGAAGTTGCCGAACGCCTCGCACGGCAGGATCACCAGGCGGGAGATCCGCTGGTCGAGCCCGTGCGCGGTGAGGAACAGCGCGCCGCCCCAGTCGGAGTGGACGAGCGTGACGTCCTCCAGGCCGAGGGCGTCGAGGAAGCCGGCGACGATGCGGACCTGGCCGCGCAGCGTGAGGTCCGCGCCCGGCTCCATCGGACGGCGGTGCGCCCCGAGCGGCAGGACGGGCCGCAGGTAGGTGAAGCCGTCCGGGAGGAGCGGCAGGACGCGGTCCCAGACGGTGTGGTCCATCAGCAGGCCGTGCAGCAGCACGACCGGAGGCCCGGAGCCGGTCTCGGCGTACTCGATGACGCCCGCGGGCAGCTCGACGTGCTTCACCATCGCCTCCCACTAGAACGATCTCTCTAGAGAGACCGTTCTATCATGGCGGTCATGCGCACCGAGGAGCGGATCACGCTGGCGATGGCCGAGCTGCTGCGGAAGCAGGGGTACGCGGCGACGGGGGTGAATCAGCTCGCCCGTGCCGCGGGCGCGCCCACCGGGTCGATCTACCACCACTTCAAGGGCGGGAAGCGGGACGTCGCGGCGGCCGCGCTGCGCAGCACCGGCGCCGCCTACATCCAGTTGCTGCCGTTGCTCCTCGACCCCTACGAGAACCTGGCGGAGGGCATCGAGGCGGCCTTCTCCGCGGCCGCCGAGGACATGCGCGGCACGGGCTGGGCGAACATGTGCCCCGTCGGCACCGTGACCGGCGAGGTCGCCGACACCGAGCCGCGGCTGCGGGAGGTGGCCGGCGAGGTGATGGCCGGTTGGGTCGAGGAGGGGACCCGCTACCTGGCGGGCCGCGGGCTGCCCGAGCCCGATGCGCGAAGCGTGATGTTCGCGCTGCTCACCGCGCTGGAGGGCGCGTTCATCCTCGCCCGCGGCCTGCGGTCGGTGGAGCCGTTCCTGGCCGCCGGACGGTCGGTCGCCGCCTACGTCGCCGCGCTGGCGGACCGGCCGGGAGCCGGCGCGTCCGGGCACGGCGAGGCGGTTATTCGATAGTGTGTCAATAACTTTGATCGGCGGCCCGCGCGAGGCCGCGCCCGCTGCGACGGAAGGGCCGCGCCATGGCCGACGACAGCATGTCCGACTTCACCCGCGGATCCTTCGCGCACGGCGGCGCGTCCCACCGCGTGTTCCGGTCCGGGACGGGGCCCGCCGTCATCGTGATGGCGGAGATCCCCGGCATCACGCCGAAGGTGCTCGCGTTCGCCCGGCGCGTCCGCGACCTGGGGCTGACCGTCGTCCTGCCGGACCTGTTCGGGACGGCCGGACGCGACCCCGACCCCGCCGCGCACGGCTGGTCCGGCACGATCGCCTACGGCGTCCGCGCCATGGCGCCGCTCTGCGTCCGGCGCGAGTTCACCAAGCTCGCCACCGGGAAGACCTCGCCGATCGTGTCCTGGCTGCGGGCGCTGGCCGCGCGCGAGCACGCCGCATGCGGCGGGCCCGGCGTCGGCGCCGTGGGCATGTGCTTCACCGGCGGGTTCGCGCTCGCGATGGCCGCCGACGACCGGCTCCTGGCGGCCGTGCTGTCGCAGCCGTCGATGCCCCTGCCGGTCACCCGCGCGCAGCGGCGCACGATCGACATCGCGCCCGCCGACCTCGCGGCGGTGAAGCGGCGCTCCGCGGACGACCTGACGGTGCTCGGCCTGCGGTTCCGCGGCGACCGGCTCGTCCCCGGCGAACGGTTCGCCTTCCTGCGCCGCCAGCTCGGCGACGCGTTCGTCGCCGTGGAACTCGACGACTCCGCCGCGAACCCGGACGCGCTGCTGAGGCCGCACTCCGTCCTCACCGAGCACCTCATCGACGAGCCTGGCCAGCCCACCCGCGACGCGCTGGAGCAGGTCCTGGAGCTGTTCCGGTCCCGGCTGCTCCAGCCGGACGGCGACGGCCCGGGCGCCGAGGAGATGGATCAGGTCCCCTAGCCCGCGCCGCTCAGGCGTGCCGGTCCAGGGCGTGCATGATGCCCGCGACGTTGTTCGCCGGGCTGTTGAGGACGTCGTACTTGGCGGCCAGCTCGGGATCGAGGTCGGCGCTGTTGATCGCGTAGCGGTCCTTGGTGCGCTCCACCACCATCGCGACGGCGTGGTCGAGTTCGAGGCCCTGGTCCTTGGCGGCGCGGACGGCGTCCACCCACACGCGCAGCTCCTCGGCGGAGCGTTCCAGCGTGCTCTCGACCTCGGTCACCGGGCCGTAGTGCGCGAACAGCAGCCGCTGCGGGCCGAGGTCGCGGAACCTCCCGAGCGACGCCAGCGCCGTGTCGAGGTCGAAGTCGGGCGGCGGCGTGGCGGGCCGGACGTCCGCCGTCTCCGGGATGTAGATGCCTGCGGCGTCGCCCACGTACAGGTCGCCGGTGCCGGAGTCGACGAGCCCGACGTGGTGCTTGGCGTGGCCGGGGGAGTAGTGGGACTCCAGGCGGCGGCCGCCGCCGAGGTCGATCACGCCGGTGTCCTCGACGGCGCGGATCCGCGCGGAGTCGGTCGGCTTCAGCTCCCCGAACAGGACGTCGAGGGCGTCGCCCCAGACCATCCGGGCGCTGCGCATGAGGCGGGACGGGTCGGCGAGGTGCCGGGCGCCCTTCTCGTGCACGACGATCTCGGCCTGCGGGTACAGCGCGGCGATGTCGCCGACGCCGCCCGCGTGGTCGAGGTGGATGTGGGTGACCACCACGCTCGCGAGATCGTCCGCGCCGACGCCGAGCTCGTCCAGCGCGCGCCGCACGACGGGCGCCGATCCGGCGGTCCCGGGCTCGATCAGGCACGGCCGGTCGGCGAGGACCAGGTACGCGGCGGTGATGCCGGAGTGGCCCGCCAGCAGCGTGTCGATCTCGTAGACGTCTCCGCCGAGGGGCGTGATGTTCGAGGAGTCCATGGGCAGATCATCGCCCCCGGCCGCCCGGCGCGGCCACCCGGGGCGGCGCGGCGGCCCGGGACGGCGAGGGCCGTCAGCGCAGGCGGCCGGCGGCGTGCAGGTCGTCGAAGATCAGCTGGTCGACCGGCGACACCCGGTCGCGGTCGGCGTACCCGAGCCAGGCAACCTCCTCGATCTCGCTGCTCGGCGCGGGGGTGCCGGAGTACTCGGCGGTGTAGCAGGTCATCCGGACGGTGACGCCGCCGCCGTGGCCGTGCGCCTGCGCCTCCCAGGTGCCGAGGTGGGCGGCCGTGTCCGGCAGGACGTCGACGGTCAGCTCCTCCTTGACCTCGCGGACGAGGGTCTGAGCGTCGGACTCGCCCGGCTCGCGCTTGCCTCCGGGCAGGTAGTAGACGTCCTTGCCGCGCGAGCGGGTGCTCAGGATCCGGCCGCCGTCCAGCAGGATCCAGGCGATCTTGTCGATGGTGCGGCCGGTCATCGCCCGCCTTCCGGGTCGAGGAGGCGCAGGACGAGTCCCGTCCTGGGCTTCGGTCCGAACGAGGTGGACTTGCGCGGCACCCGCTCGCCGCCGTTCGCGACGGCGAGGACGTCCTCGACCTTCAGCGGGTTGAGGACGACGGCGGTGCCGCCCGCGCGGCGGGCCCGGTCGAGGGCCGCGGACGGGTCGTCGTGCACGACCTCGATGGCGTTCTCGTTCTCGGGGACGTTCCACAGGTCCCCGATGAGGAGGTGGTCGAGGATCGCGGTGTCCAGGCGGCGCCAGCGCGGGGAGTGCTCGGACGGCATCACGCGGGCCAGCGCCGCGGGGTCGGGGGCGGTGAGCAGGTGCAGTTCCTCACCGCCGCCGAGCAGGAACGCGGGGCCCTGCGCCTCGCCCAGCGCGCACACGGCCCGGTTCTCGTCCTCGAACTCGGTGACGTCAAAGGCGCGGCGCGCGCGCTCGACGGCGTCGGCGGGACCCAGGCCAGGCAGGACGCGGTGGATCGCACCGAGATGCGGCGGGAACCGCGTCGAGTCGACGAGCAGCGCCAGGCCACGGTCCCACGGGCCGGGACCGTCGCCGAGGGCGTGGTGGCGCGCCTGCAGGGCGCGGTACGTGGCGTAGCGGTGGTGGCCGTCGGCGATCAGGGCCTGCTTGCCGCGCAGGTCGGCGGAGACGCGGGCGTGCAGCGCCGGATCGGCGATCCGCCACAGCCGGTGCGTGAGCCCGTCGTCGGCGTGGAAGCCCAGCAGCGGCTCCTCCCGCGCGGCGTCGTCGACGATCCGGGCCGCGTCGCCGCCGCCCTCGTACACCAGGAAGATCGGCTCCAGGTTGGCGCGGGCCGCCGCCATCAGCGCCAGCCGGTCGCGGACCGGGCCGGGGAACACGTTCTCGTGCGGCAGCACGACCCGGTCGGCCTCCGCCCGCAGCCCGAGCGCGCCGATCAGGCCCCGCTGCAGGACCGTCCCGTCCTTGGACGCCTCGTACACGTACAGGGCCGGGTCGGGGTCGGTGGTGAGGACCCCCTCGGCGAGCCAGCGGCGCAGCGTCTCGCCCGCCTCCCGGTAGCTCTCACCGGCGGCCCGCGGCATGTTCAGCCGGACGATGTTGTGCCCGCCCCCCGACAGCAGCCGGCCGACCTCCGCGTCGTCCACCAGGTCGTACGGGGGCGTGGTCACCGCGGCCAGGTCGCCCGCCGCCTCGGGGGCGAACCGGACGCCGCGGAACGGCGCCAGCTCCAGGCCGCCGCCCGTCGCGGGCCCCGCGGCCCCGAAGATCCGGGCGCTGAACTGTTCCGGTCCGAGCCCGGAGGGGAGGTCGTCGTCCACTGTGGGCATGGTAATCAGCGACGGGCCCCCGCGCGTCGGCCGGGTACCGTCGTGGTGATCAAGGTCCGATGGGAGGTCCACATGAGTGGTGAAGGACCGGGACGCCCGGACGATTCCCAAGGCGACGCCCCCGGCGAGCATCCCGCCGCCCCGGGAGGAGGCGTCTACGAGTGGTACACCCGGGGGTTGGAGCTCCTCCGCTCCGGGAGCGCGTCGGCCGCGCTGCAGCTGCTGACCAGGGCGGCGGAGGCCGAACCGGCCTCGCACAGCATCCGGGAGGCGCTCGCCCGCGCCCAGTTCGGGGCGCGGCAGTTCGGCGCGGCGGCCGAGAGCTTCCAGAGCATCGTCGAGGAGGAGCCCGCCGAGGACTACGCCCGCTTCGGGTTAGGGTTGTCGCTCAGCCGGATGGGCGACTTCGAAGGCGCGGTCGAGCATCTCGCGCTCGCGGCGGCCATGCGTCCGGAGAACCAGGACTACGCACGGGCGCTGCGGCACGCCCGGGCGACCCTCGCGTCCCGCAGGTGACCCCCGTCCGCCCCCGACCGGCCCCCTGATCAAGGCTGTGCCCCCGACCAAGGCTGTGCCCCCCGAACGAGCTGTGGCCCCGGAACGAGTTGTGGCCCCCCGATCCCGAGGAGCGTGCGATGAAGGGCAGTGCCCGTCCCCTGAGCGAGGCGTACGACGTCGCCCTGCTGGACCTGGACGGCGTCGTGTACGTCGGGCAGCGGTCCGTCCCGGCGGCGGCCGACTCGCTCGCCAAGGCGCGTGCGGCGGGGCAGCGGCTGGCGTTCGTGACCAACAACGCGTCCCGGACGCCGTCCGCGGTGGCGGCGCTGCTCAACCACGTCGGCGTCCCCGCGCAGGCCGACGACGTGGTGACCTCCGCGCAGGCCGCCGCCCGGCTGCTGGCCGAGCGGCTGCCCGCCGGGTCCGAGGTGCTGGTGGTCGGCGGGATGGGGCTGCGGCACGCCCTGTACGCGCGGGGCCTGCGGCCGGTGTCGGTGGCGTCCGGACGTCCCCCGGCGGTCGTGCAGGGCTACGACCCGCGGCTGTCGTACGGGCTGCTGTCGGAGGGCGCCCAGGCGGTGAGCATGGGCGCCCTGTTCGTCGGCTCCAACCGCGACCTGACGATCCCGGGCGGCGGCGGTCCGCTGCACCCCGGCAACGGGGCGCTACTGCGCGTGATCAGTGCGGCGACCGGCGTCGAGCCGATCGTGACGGGCAAGCCCGAGCGGCCGCTGCACCACGAGTCGATCCTGCGGACGGGCGCCGAACGCCCCCTCGTCGTCGGCGACCGGCTCGACACCGACATCGAAGGCGCCCACAACGGCGGCGCCGACAGCCTCCTCGTCTTCACCGGCGTCACCGGCCACCTGCAGGCCCTGACCGCGCCGCCCGAGCACCGCCCCACCTACCTGGCGCACGACCTGACCGGGCTGCTCGTCCCGCACCCCGAGGTCGCGCGCGACGGCGGACGGCACTCCTGCGGCGGTTGGACGGTGACGCGGGACGGCGACCGGTTCGACGTCACCGGCTCGGGCGAGCCCTACGACGGCCTGCGCGCCCTGGCGTCCGCCGCCTGGCAGGACGCGGCCCCGCCGGCGGCGGAGGCGCTCAGCGGCGCGCTGGACGCCCTCCGGCTGCCCCGGCTCCGCTGACCGGCGCGGTCACGGCGGGCCGGGCCTCACAGCAGCCGGCGCAGCCGCAGCAGGTCGAACACGCTCGCCTCGACCTTGAGGCGCCCGGCCGCCCACGCCTTGGCCGGGTTCAGCTCGTCGTGCGCCATGGCGACCAGGTCGTCGCTGTCCACGGTCAGCCGGACCTGGGCCGAGTCCGGGTCGGCGGCGGGCTCGAACGGGTCCAGGCCGCCCGCGTGCAGCCGCGTCCGGTAGACGAGCCCGAGATCGGGGATGCGGCAGCTGATCGTGCGCTCGACCACGTGCTCGGCGAGCCGGTCGGCGTCCACCTCCGCCAGCCGCTCCGCGATCCGGTCGAGCGCCGTCCGGCAGTCGTCCTCGTTCGCCATGGTCAGGCCGTTCCCCGTTCGATCGGCAACGATGTCGTCCAGGGACGGTAGCGTTCGCAGTGGGCGCGCGGCGACTCGCCGCCCGCGCCGGGGAACCAAGGGGAGGTACACGTGATGTCCGACGAGCCCGCGGCGACGCCCGGAGCGGCGCCGGTCCCGCCGGCCGAGGCCGGCGGCGCGGAGCCGGGCCTCCCGGCCGCGCCGCCGCCCGAGCCCACCGGCGACCCGCGGGTGGACGAGGCCGTCGCGCGCCTGGCCGGGCTGGCCGGGCGGCCCGTCCCCGAGCACGTGGAGATCTTCGAGGACGTCCACCAGCGCCTCCAGGACCTGCTGGCCGGCGCGGAGGGCCCCTCCGCCGAGACGGGCCCCTCCGCCGGGGCGGGCCCGGCCGTGCCGCCGCCCCGGCCCGCGTTCCCCGACGCGCTGCGCCCCCGCCCGTGAGCGCGGTGGCGACGAACGCGGGGGCGGTGCCATGGCGGTGAGGCGGCGGCTGGACGCCGAGCTGGTGCGGCGCGAGCTCGCCCGGTCGCGGGAGCACGCGAGCCAGCTGATCGCCGACGGCCGGGTCAGGGTCGGCGGGCAGCGCGCGAGCAAGCCCGCGACGCAGGTCGAGGCGGGCGCCGCGATCGTCGTGGACGAGGCGACCGGCGGCCCCGAGTACGTCTCGCGCGGCGGCCACAAGCTCGCCGGCGCCCTGAAGGCGTTCGAGGGCCTGGAGACGAAGGGCCGCGTGTGCCTGGACGCCGGCGCCTCGACCGGCGGGTTCACCGACGTGCTGCTGCGCGCCGGCGCCGCGCACGTGTACGCCGTCGACGTCGGGTACGGGCAGATCGCCTGGTCCCTGCGGACCGACGACCGCGTGACGGTGATCGAACGGGTCAACATCCGCGACCTCGAGCCGGAGACGCTCGGCGGCGCGCGGCCCGGCCTCGTGGTCGGCGACCTGTCGTTCATCTCGCTCAAGCTCGTCCTCGGCCCCGTGCAGCGCTGCGCCGACCCCGGCGCCGACTACGCGATGATGGTCAAGCCGCAGTTCGAGGTCGGCAAGGACCGGGTCGGCGCGGGCGGCGTCGTCCGCGACCCGGAGCTGCGCGCCGGCGCCGTCCGCGGCGTCGCCGAGCACGCCGCGGCGCTCGGGCTCGGCGTCCTCGGCGTGACCGCGAGCCCGCTGCCCGGGCCGTCGGGGAACGTCGAGTACTTCCTGTGGCTGCGGGCCGGCGCGCCGCCGCTCGCCGACGCCGACCTGGAGAAGGCGATCGCGGAGGGCCCGCAGTGATCGTCCGTGCGCGCGCGGCCGTACAGAGGGCGTCCGAGAACACAGCGGCCCGGAGAAGGACGCCCGCGGCGGGAACGCCCGCGGCGGGGACGTTCGTCGAGAGGACGTCGGCACGCCGGGTCGGGCCGGGGAGTGGGGCGAAGGTATGAGCAAGAGGTCGGTGCTGGTCGTGGCGCACACCGGGCGGCCGGAGGCGGTCCGCAGCGCCCAGCTGGTCATCGAGCGGCTCAGCGCGGCGGGGATCTGCGTCCGCGTCCTGGACCGCGAGGCCGAGGACATCGGCTGCGCGGGCGTGGACGTCATGCCGAGCAACGCCGCCGCGGCGGAGGACGCCGAGGTCGTGATGGTCCTCGGCGGCGACGGGACGCTGCTGCGCGCGGCGGACCTCACCCGCACGTCCGGGACGCCGCTGCTCGGCGTGAACCTCGGCCACGTCGGGTTCCTCGCCGAGGCCGAGCGGGAGGACCTCGCCGCCACCGTCGACCGGGTCGTGACGCGCCGCTACGACGTCGAGGAGCGGATGACGATCGACGTCACCGTCCGCCGCAACGGCACCGTGATGGGCGCGACGTGGGCGCTGAACGAGGCCAGCATCGAGAAGGCCGAGCGGGAGCGGATGCTGGAGGTCGTCGCCGAGATCGACGGCCGCCCGCTGTCGAACTGGGGCTGCGACGGCGTGGTGTGCGCCACCCCGACCGGGTCGACCGCGTACGCGTTCTCCGCCGGCGGGCCGGTGGTGTGGCCGGAGGTCGAGGCGATGCTGGTGGTGCCGATCAGCGCGCACTCGCTGTTCGCCCGCCCGCTCGTGGTGTCGCCGCGGTCGCTGGTCGCGGTGGAGGTCCTCGCCGACACCCCGCGCGCCGTGCTGTGGTGCGACGGGCAGCGGACGCTCGACCTGCCGCCCGGCGCGCGGGTCGAGGTCCGGCGCGGCGCCGAGCCGGTGCGGCTCGCCCGGCTGCACCTCACCCCGTTCACCGACCGGCTGGTCACCAAGTTCGGGCTGCCGGTGACGGGCTGGCGCGGCCGGGTCCGGCAGCCCGCGACGCCGTCCCCCGCGGAGGAGGCTCCGCAGGTCACCGGGGTCGAGACCATCGGCGGCGGAACCGGGGCCGGGCCGGCGGCGTCCGATCTCGCCGGGACGGACGGGGGAGCATCCGGCGCGCAGAGTGGATAATCTCCACAGGCGCTGATCGGGGATTCGTTTGCGGAGGGTTGTGACGCTGGTGCGTCCGATGGTCGATGAGGTGCGGATCCAGGGCCTCGGCGTGATCGACGAGGCCGTGCTCGATCTGTCGCCCGGGTTCAACGTGGTGACCGGCGAGACCGGGGCCGGCAAGACCATGGTGGTGACGAGCCTCGGGCTGCTGTTCGGCGGCCGCGCCGACCCGCAGCGGGTCCGGCCCGGCGCGGGCCGCGCCACCGTGGAGGGCCGGATCGTGGTCGATCCGGGCGGCCGGGCCGTCGAGCGGGTCGAGGAGTCCGGCGGCGAGCTGGACGAGGGCGCGCTGATCGTGACCCGGTCGGTGTCGGCGGAGGGCCGCTCGCGGGCGTTCCTCGGCGGCCGGTCCGTCCCGGTGAGCGTGCTGATCAACCTCGCCGACGACCTCGTCGCCGTGCACGGGCAGTCCGACCAGCAGCGGCTGCTGCAGGCCGGGCGGCAGCGCGGCGCGCTGGACCGGTACGCGGGCGGTTCCCTCACCAAGCCGATGCGCGCCTACACCAAGGCCTACCAGCGGCACCGCCAGGTCAGCGCGCTGCTGGAGGAGCTGACGACGCGGTCCCGCGAGCGCGCGCAGGAGGCCGACGTGCTCCGGTTCGGCCTGGAGGAGATCGAGAAGGTCGACCCCAAGGAGGGCGAGGACGTCGACCTCGCCGCCGAGGAGGAGCGCCTCGGGCACGCCGACGCGCTGCGCGGCGCCGCCGACACCGCGCACGAGGCGCTGCTCGGCGACGCGGCCGCCGCGTTCGAGGCCGCGAACGTCACGAGCCTGCTCGGCCAGGCCCGCAACGCGCTGGAGGCCGTCCGCGAGCACGACCCCGACCTCGCGGCGCTCGCCGACCGGCTCGCCGAGGCCGGCTACCTCGTCTCCGACGTCGGCACCGACCTGGCGTCCTACGCCGAGTCCGTGGACGCCGACCCGGCGCGGCTCGCCGCCGTCCAGGAGCGGCGCGCCGAGCTGACCTCGCTGGTCCGCAAGTACGGCGGCGAGGCCGGGACGGTCGCGGAGGTGCTGGAGTGGGCGCGCCGGTCGGCGGCCCGCCTCACCGAGCTGGACGGCGACGACGGCCGCATCGAGGAGCTGCGCGCCGAGCACGCCGAGCTGACCGAGCGGCTCGCCGCCGAGGCGGCGGAGCTGACCGCGGTCCGCGGCCGCGCCGCCGAGCGGTTCTCCGAGGCCGTCACCGCGGAGCTGACCGCGCTGGCGATGCCGCACGCCCGCGTCGTGGTGACCGTCACCCCCACCGACGACTACGGGCCGCACGGCGTCGACGAGGTGGAGGTGCGGCTCGCCCCGCACCCCGGCGCGCCGCCGCTGCCGCTGCACAAGGGCGCCTCGGGCGGCGAGCTGTCCCGGGTGATGCTGGCGATCGAGGTGGTGTTCGCCGGCGCCGACCCCGTCCCCACGTTCGTGTTCGACGAGGTCGACGCGGGCGTCGGCGGCAAGGCGGCGGTGGAGATCGGCCGCCGGCTCGCCCGCCTGGCCCGCAACGCGCAGGTGATCGTCGTCACGCACCTGCCGCAGGTCGCCGCGTTCGCCGACCAGCACCTGCTGGTGGAGAAGTCCGACGACGGCACCGTCACCAGCAGCGGCGTCACCGCGCTGGACCGGGAGGGCCGGATCCGGGAGCTGTCCCGGATGCTCGCCGGCCTGGAGGACTCCGAGCTCGGCCGGGCGCACGCCGAGGAACTGCTGGCCATGGCCGCCGAGGAACGCTAGCCCGCGGCCCGCGAACAGGGGGAGAACGCACAAGTGAACACGGTGGGCGACGGGTCGGACACGCCCCGTCGATCGCCCCTGCGGCTCTTTACTCCCGTGCTCTGGCAGGATGGCAGGCGATGAACGAACCGGCTCCCACCACCGAGCGGCGCGCCCGGCTGACGCAGCGGCTGACGCTGCCGCGGCGCGTGCTCGCGCTCGGCCGCGGCCGCGACGACGGCCGGCAGGGGGTCAGCGCGACCGTCCGGCTGGACCGCCGCACCAAGGACCTGACCAAGCGGCTGCAGGCCGGCGAGGTCGCCGTGATCGACCATGTCGACCTCGACCGGGTCAGCGCCGAGGCGCTGGTGTCGTGCCAGGTCGGCGCGGTGGTGAACGTCGCGCCGAGCATCTCCGGCCGGTACCCGAACCTCGGTCCGCAGATCCTGGTGGACGCCGGCGTCCCGCTCGTCGACGACGTCGGCCCGGAGATCTTCGGCAAGCTGCACGAGGGCGACCAGGTCCGGGTCGAGGGCCCGTGCGTCTACCTCGGCGAGGACGTCGTCGCCAAGGGCACCGAGCAGACCGCCGAGACGGTCGAGACGGCGCTGACCGAGGCGAAGGCGGGGCTCGCGAGCCAGCTCGAGGCGTTCGTCGCCAACACGATGGAGTACGTCAAGCGCGAGCGCGACCTGCTCATCGACGGCGTCGGCGTGCCCGAGGTGGCCACGAGGATCAACGGCCGGCACGCGCTGATCGTCGTCCGCGGCTACCACTACCGCGAGGACATCGCGACCCTGCGGCCCTACATCCGCGAGTACCGGCCGGTCCTGATCGGGGTGGACGGCGGCGCGGACGCGCTGCTGGAGGCCGGCTACCGCCCCGACATGATCGTCGGCGACATGGACTCGGTCTCCGACGACGCGCTGACCTGCGGCGCGGAGATCGTCGTGCACGCCTACCGGGACGGCCGGGCGCCCGGCCTGAAGCGCGTCCACGAGCTCGGCCAGGAGGCCGTGGTGTTCCCCGCGACCGCCACCAGCGAGGACATCGCGATGCTGCTCGCCGACGACAAGGGCGCCACCCTGATCGTCGCGGTCGGCACGCACGCCAACATGGTCGAGTTCCTCGACAAGGGCCGCGCCGGCATGGCCAGCACGTTCCTCACCCGGCTGCGGGTCGGCAGCAAGCTGGTGGACGCCAAGGGCGTCTCCCGGCTGTACCGCAGCAGGATCTCCACCTGGTCGCTGCTGTTCCTCGTCCTCGGCGCGTTCGTCGCCATCGTCACCGCCGTCGCCATGTCCCCGGCGGGGGACGTCATCAGTCCCCTGCTGGCCGACCGCTGGCACGCCTTCGTCTTCTGGCTGACCGGACTCTTCACGTGATCGATTTCCGCTACCACCTCGTCTCCATCGTCGCGATCTTCCTCGCGCTGGCGCTCGGCATCGTGCTGGGCTCCACCACCCTGTCCAACTCGGTCGGCGACACGCTGCGCAAGCAGGCGAGCTCGGCGGCCAAGAGCGCCCAGGAGGCCCGGGTCGCGCAGCGCCGGCTGCAGACCCAGGTGAAGGGCGAGGAGCAGTTCGGCCAGGTGCTGTCGCCGCAGATCGTCGCGGACCGGCTGAAGGGCCAGTCCGTCGTCATGATCGAGACGCCCGGCGCCGGCAACGACAGCATCGACCAGGTCAGCGAGCTGGCCAAGGACGCGGGCGCCGCCGTCACCGGCCGGGTGACGATCCAGAAGAAGCTGCTGGACGACGACCAGCAGAGCACGCTGGACGAGCTGGCCACCCAGCTGAAGAGCGACGGCGTCGAGTTCCCGTCGGGCGCCAGCTCCTACGACAAGGCCGGCGCGGTGCTCGCGAACGCGCTGCTCACCCGCGACCCCGCCAAGACCGGCCGCGAGGACGCCGCCGGCGGCGCCGTGCTCAGCGGCTTCAAGCAGGCCGGCTACATCACCACCAGCGGCAAGCCCGGCCAGCACGCCACCCTCGCCGTCATGGTCGCGCCGGCGAACCCGTACGCCTACGACGGCGGGGACCAGGACAACAAGGCACTGATCTCGCTGGCCGCCGCCCTCGACGGCGCCGGTCGCGGTACCGTCGTCGGTGGCCCGCTGACCTCCGCGCAGGAGGGCGGGCTGATCGCTGCGCTGCGTGACTCCGACACCGGCGACTCGGTCTCCGCCGTCGACATGGTGGACACCTCGTCCGGGCAGGTCGTGACGATCCTGGCGCTGCAGAACGAGCTGAACGGCAAGTCCGGACAGTACGGGACGGGCGCCGGCGCGAGCGGCTACCTGCCCTCGCCCGCGCCCACGGCGGGGAAGAGCGGGTGACGACCTGATGAACGGACGCATCGCCTCGGGATCGGCGAGGGGCGCGCGGCTGCTGGCCGGGATGGGCCTCGGCGCCGTCGCGGCGCGCGCCGCGTACGTCGCGCTGACGCGGCGCCCGCCGGGCCTCAACGGCCTGCCGGGCGAGGAGGTGTGGGACCGCACCAACCACCGGGGCGAGCCGGTCACGCTGCTGGAGGGCCCCGCGCTGGTCGCGGGCGCCGCCGCGGCCGGGCTACTGGCGCCCGGCGCCACCGGCCGGACCCGCGCCGCCGCGCTGCTGGCCGGTACCGCGTCCGGGATCCTCGGCGGCTACGACGACCTCGCGGGCTCGGCGTCGTCCCGCGGCTTCAAGGGCCACCTCGGCGCGCTCGCCCGCGGCGAGGTGACGAGCGGCGCGGTGAAGATCCTCGGCATCGGCGCGACCGGGCTGGCCGCCGCCGCGATCGCCGGCTCGCCCGCCCCGACGCGGCGCGGCCGCGCGTTCGACACCGTCGTGAACGGCGCGATCGTGGCCGGCGGCGCCAACCTGATGAACCTGTTCGACCTGCGGCCCGGGCGGGCCATCAAGGTCGGCGTCATCACCGGGACGCCGCTGGCGCTGGCCCGGCCGTCCGCCGCCGTCGTGGCCGCGCCGCTGGGCGCCGCCGCCGCGCTCCTCCCCGAGGACCTCGCCGAGAGGGCGATGCTCGGCGACACCGGCTCCAACGCGCTCGGCGCGCTGCTCGGCCTGGCCGCGACGCGGCTCGGCCGCGGCCCCCGGCTGGCCGTGCTGGGCGGGCTCGTCGCGCTGAACGCGGCCAGCGAGTTCGTCAGCTTCACCAAGGTCATCGCGGCGAACCCGGTGCTGAACCGGATCGACATGCTCGGCCGCCGTCCCGTCGCGGTGCCCGCGCCCGCGGCCCCCGCCGACAAGCCGGACATGGAGGACGCGTTCCGGCCGCACGTCCCGCCGCCGGGCCCCGCCGGCAACGGCGTCGCCGTGGACCCCGCCTAGGATCCCGGCGGCCCCCCGGCCGGTCCCGACAGCGCCTTCCGTGACGAGTGCCCCTCACCGATGCCCGCGAACACCCCGTCCCGCACCCCGCCGAGCGACCCGCCGGCGGGCGGCGGGCCGCCCGATGAGCACGCCGGCGACGCCGTGACGCCGTCCCCGCGCGGATCCGCGCTGCGCCGGCTCACCGGCGGCCTCGCCGGCGCGGCCGTGGTGATCGGGGTCATCACGGTGCTGGCCCGGCTCGCCGGGTTCGGCCGGACGTACTCCTTCTCGCAGACGGTCACCACGTCCTGCTTGAGCCAGGCGTATTTCAGCGCGACGCAGCTGCCGAGCAGCATCTACGAGATCGTGGCGGGCGGCGCGCTGGCCAGCATGGTCGTCCCGGTGCTGGCCGGGCCCGCCGAGCGCGGCGACCGCGCCGAGGTCCGCCGGACCGCGTCGGCGCTGCTGACCTGGATCGTGCTGCTGATGCTGCCCCTCACCGCGCTGATGGCGGGGCTCTCCCATCCGCTGATGGAGCTGGCGGTCTCCGACCACCTGCAGGGATGCTCGCGCGACGACGTCGTCCGCGTCGGCGGGGACATGCTGGCGATCCAGTCCGTGCAGATGGTGATGTACGGGGCGGCGGTCGTGCTCTACGGGCTGCTGCAGTCGCACCGCCGGTTCGTGGCGCCCGCGCTGGCGCCGCTGGTGTCCAGCCTCGTGGTCATCGGCGCGTACGTCGCCTACGCGCCGCTCGGCAGGGGGTTCGAGAACGACCTGGCCGGGCTGCCGCTGGACGCCGAGCTGACGCTGTCGGTCGGCACGGCCCTCGGCGGCGTCGCGATGGCCGCGACCGCGGGCGTCGCCGCTTGGCGGCTGCGCCTGCGGCTCCGTCCCACGCTGCGGTTCCCGGACGGGGTGGCGCGCCGCGTGCGGCGGCTCGCGCTCGCGGGGATCGCGACGGTCGCGGCGCAGCAGCTGTCGACTCTGCTGATCGTGCGGCTCAGCTCGCGCGGCACCCGCGGCGCGCTCGCCAACTACCAGTACGCGTGGGCGATCTACCTGCTGCCCTGGGCGATCCTCGCGGTGCCGATCGCCACCAGCGCGTTCCCGATGCTGTCCGCGCGGATGAGCGCCGGCGAGCACGAGCGGTTCGACCGGGTGACCGCCGCGACCACCCGCGCGGTGATCCTCGTCTCGTGCGCCGGGGCCGCCGTGCTGGCGGCGGTCGCGGTGCCGGTCTCGGTGGTGTTCAACCCCGGCCATCCCGACCAGCAGGACGTGCTGGCGCGCGCGGTGCTCGCCTTCGCGCCCGGCCTGCTGGGGTACGGGTTGGTCGCGCACCTCGGCCGCGTCCTGTACGCCTGCCACCGCGGCCGGATGGGCGCGATCGCGGTCGTCGCGGGCTGGGTCGTGGTCGCGGCGGTCGACGTGGTGCTCACGCTGTGGGTCCTCGACCCGAAATGGGTCGTCGCGGGCCTCGGCGCGGGCAACGCCGTCGGCATGACGGTGGCGGGCGTGCTGCTGATCGGCACGCTGCTGCGCGCCCGGGGCGCCGGTGCCGTGCACGGGCTCGGGCGGGTGCTGGCCGCGGGGGTGCTGGGCGCCTGCGCGGGCGCCGCCGCGGGCTACGGGACGGCCGCGCTCCTCGGCGTCGGCGCGCCCGGCCTCGCCGGGCAGCTCCGCAACATCGGCACGGGGGCGCTGGCCGCGCTGGTCGCCGCCGCCGTGTTCCTGCTCATCGCGTTCGTGGTCGACGGCCGGGACCTGCGGGCCGTCCTCACCCGGAAGGTCGCCCGCAGTGCCTGAGGAGACGAACATGTCCGAGAAGCCGGCCGGCTCCGGCGCGCCGGCGGCGGCCGCGGGCCCGCGCCTGGACGGGCTGCGCGTCGCGCTCGTCCTCGGGACGAGCGCGGGCGGTGTCGGGCGGCACGTCCGGTCCGTCGCGGCGGGCCTCGCCGGACGCGGCGCGCGGGTGCTGGTCTGCGGCCCGGCCGAGACCGAGCGGCTGTTCGGGTTCGCCGCGGGCGGTGCCCGCTTCGAGGAGGTGGACCTGGCCGACCGGCCCCGCCCGGCGAGCGACGCGCGGGCGGTCGCGCGGCTGCGGAAGCTGCTGCGCGGCGCCGACGTCGTCCACGCGCACGGGCTGCGCGCCGGGGCGCTCGCCGTCGCCGCCTGCGCGCGGGTCGCGCCGGGCCCGCTGCGGTTCTCGCGCGGCGGGCCGCCGCTGGTCGTCACGCTGCACAACGCGGTGATCACCGGCGGCCGGACCGCCGC
This sequence comes from Actinomadura sp. NPDC048394, assembly GCF_040651755.1. NCBI lineage: Bacteria > Bacillati > Actinomycetota > Actinomycetes > Streptosporangiales > Thermomonosporaceae > Actinomadura > Actinomadura sp. NPDC048394. The sequence continues at coordinate 20,428 of NZ_JBEZJL010000093.1, forward strand.
GATCTACGGGGCGCTGGAACGGGTCGTCGCGCGCGGCGCGGCCCGCGTTCTCGGCGTCTCCCCGGACCTGGAGGAGCGGATGCGCTCGCTCGGCGCCCGCTCGGTGGGGTACGCGCTCGTCCCGGCGCCCGCGCCGCGCGAGCATCCGGGCCCGGCCGTCCGCGCCGACGTGCGGGCGGAGCTGGGCGTGGGGGACCGGCCGCTGATCCTCACCGTCGGGCGGCTCGCCGAGCAGAAGGGCCTGCCGACGCTGCTGGACGCCTCCCGCGCCTGGACCGGCCGGACCCCGCCGCCGCTCGTCGCGATCGCCGGCGACGGCCCCCTCGAGGACGAGCTGCGCGCCCGGATCGAGGCGGAGGACCTGCCCGTCCGGCTGCTCGGCCGCCGCGCCGACGTGCCCGCGCTGCTGACCGCCGCGGACGTCGCGGTGGTGCCGAGCGTGTGGGAGGGGCAGCCGCTCATCGTGCAGGAGATCCTGCGGGCCGGGCGGCCGCTGGTCGCGACCCGGGTCGGCGGGATCCCCCGGATGGTCGGCGCGGACGACCGGCCCGCCGGGAACGGGGCGCTGCTCCAGGGGCCGGAGAGCGAGGCGGCGCTGCTGGTCCCGCCCGGGGACGCCGACGCGCTCGGCCGCGCCGTCCGCCGGATCCTGGACGACTCCGCGCTCGCGGTGCGGCTCGGCGCCGCCGCCGCGCAGCGCGCCGCGGAGCTCCCGGACGAGGCCGACGCCGTCGAGCAGCTCGCCGCCGTCTACCTGGAACTGAGCGCCCCGCGCGACTGAACCGCGGGCGCCGCGCCTTAGATGCTGCGCTCGCGGGCCGGGTTCGCGGGGAGGCCGAGAATTTTCCGCGAACCTGGAACCCCGGGACGGCGTGCCTCGTCAAACATGACAAGTGGAGGGGAGTATCCCTGCGCGCGGGTGTCGTCAGCACGGCCGGTCCGCACCGGCCCGGGGCCCGCGGCCCTCGCTCCGGGGGCGGGAGAGACCTCCGGCGCTCGACCACGTCCGCCGGAGGTTTCACGTTGTCCGTCGCACCCTGGGTGTGGATCCTGACGCTCGCCGGGATCCTCGCCGTCATCGCCGCCGACCTGCTGGTCATCCACCGCAACGACACGCGGGAGTTCACCACCCGCAGGGCCGCGTTCTGGTCGGCCGTCTACATCGGCCTCGCCGTGCTGTTCGGGCTCGGCGTCTGGCTGTTCTCCGGAGGGCAGCACGCCGCGCAGTACTTCGGCGGGTTCGTCACCGAGAAGAGCCTCAGCGTCGACAACCTCTTCGTGTTCATGGTGATCCTGACACGGTTCGCGGTGCCCAAGCACGCCCAGCACACCGTCCTGATGGCGGGCATCGTCATCGCGCTGGTGCTGCGCGGCGCGTTCATCGCGGTCGGCGCCGCCGCGATCTCCACCTTCACCTGGGTCTTCTTCATCTTCGGCGCGTTCCTGCTCTGGACGGCCTACGGTCTGGTCCGCGGCGGTGACGACGACGAGTTCACGGAGAACGCGGTCCTGCGCTGGGCCAAGCGCGTCATTCCCACGTCCGACGACTACGACGGCTCGCGGTTCCTCACCCGGCGCGGCGGCCGCCGCATGGTCACCCCGCTGATGATCGTGATGATCGCGATCGGCTCCACCGACGTGCTGTTCGCGCTGGACTCCATCCCGGCGATCTTCGGGCTGACCACCGAGCCGTACCTGGTGTTCACCGCCAACGCGTTCGCGCTGATGGGCCTCGTCCAGCTGTACTTCCTGCTGGGCGGGCTGACGGACCGGCTGGTGTACCTCGGGCACGGGCTGGCGTTCATCCTCGGCTTCATCGGGGTCAAGCTGATCTTCCACGCGCTGCACGAGTACGGTGTCGCCTGGGCGCCGGACGTGCCGATCTGGCTGTCGCTCGCGGTGATCGCCGGCACGCTGGCGGCCACCACCGTCGCGAGCCTCACCGTCGGCGGCCGCGCCCGCGGTGCCGCTGACCAGGGGCGGGACGAGCCCGCCGGGCAGATCGCGGGCGGGGACGCGCGGACCTCGGAGGGCTCCGAGCGGTGAGAGCGGAATCACTGCCCCACGCGACCAGAATCCTGTTCTAGAATCGCTGTCAACAAGCGGTCTGAGAGAGGGTTCCACACATGGCCATCGGGCTGACCGAGGAGCACGAGGCGCTCGCCGATTCGGTGCGCGGTTTCGCCGAGCGCAACATCCCGGCGACGGCGGTCCGCGCCGCGCTGGACGCGGACGAGGAGACCCGGCCCGGGTTCTGGCCGGCCCTGGCCGAGCAGGGCCTGCTGGGCCTGCATCTGGACGAGGAGCACGGCGGGCAGGGCTACGGCCTGCTGGAGCTGTCGGTGGTGCTGGAGGAGCTGGGCCGGGCCGCGTCGCCCGGCCCGTTCCTGCCGACGGTGCTGGCGAGCTCGGTGATCGACGCGTCCAGCAACGCCAAGCTGCGCGCCGAGCTGCTGCCGGGGCTCGCGGACGGGTCCCGGACCGGCGCGGTCGCGTTGTCGGGGAGCCTGACCGGCACCCGGCAGGGCGGCGCGCTGGTGGTGTCGGGCTCGTCGGCGACGGTACTGGGCGCGCTGCTCGCCGACGTGGTCGTCCTGCCGGTGGCGGCCGGGGACGAGGAGCAGTGGGTCGCGGTCGACGCCGCCGACCTGAAGGTCACCGCGGTGGCGAGCCTGGACAAGGTCCGCCGTGTCGCCGCCGTCGAGGCCGACGGCGTGACGGTGGCGGCCGACCGGGTGCTGGACGGGGTGACGACCGGCCGCGTCCGCGACCTGGCCGCGACGCTGTTCGGCGCGGAGGCCGCCGGCCTGGCGGGCTGGCTGGTGAACACCGCCGCCGAGTACGCCAAGGTCCGCGAGCAGTTCGGCCGTCCGATCGGGCAGTTCCAGGGCGTCAAGCACAAGGCCGCCCGCGCGCTGATCGCGCTGGAGCAGGCCCGCGCCGCCGCGTGGGACGCGGCCCGCGCGCTGGACGAGGGCACCGAGGAGGCCGGGTTCGCCGCCGCCGTCGCCGCGGTGATCGCGGCGGACGCGGGCGTGCAGACCGCCCGGGACGCGATCCAGATGCTCGGCGGCATCGGCTTCACCTGGGAGCACGACGCGCACATCTACCTGCGCCGCGCGCTGACCCTGCGGGCGCTGCTCGGCCCGGCCAAGGACTGGGCCGCCAAGGTCGCCGAGCTGGCCCTGGCCGGCGGGCGCCGCGAGGTCGAGCTGGAGCTGGACGAGGGCGCGCAGCCGCTGCGCGAGCGGATCCGCGCCGAGGTCGCCGAGCTCGCCGCGATCGAGGACAAGGACGCCCTCAAGGTCAAGATGGGCGACGAGGGCTGGACGGTCCCGCACTTCCCGAAGCCGTGGGGGCGCGGCGCGGGCCCGGTCGAGCAGATCATCATCCAGCAGGAGCTGAAGGCCGCCAAGGTCAAGGCGCCGAACCTGGTGATCGGCGCGTGGCTGGTGCCGTCCCTGGTCCGCTACGGGTCCGAGGAGCAGAAGGAGCGGTTCCTGCGGCCGACGCTGCGCGGCCAGATGGTGTGGTGCCAGCTGTTCTCCGAGCCGGGCGCCGGCTCGGACCTGGCGTCCCTGTCGATGAAGGCCGAGCGGGTCGAGGGCGGCTGGAAGCTGACCGGCCAGAAGATCTGGACGTCGGTGGCGCAGCACGCCCAGTGGGGCTTCTGCATCGCCCGCACGAACCCCGACGCGCCCAAGCACGACGGCATCACCTACTTCCTGGTCGACATGAAGTCGCCGGGCGTGGACGTCCGTCCGCTGCGGGAGCTGACCGGTGACGCGCTGTTCAACGAGGTGTTCCTCGACGGCGTGTTCGTCCCGGACGACTGCGTGGTCGGCGAGGTGAACCAGGGCTGGCAGGTCGCCCGCAACACCCTGTCCAACGAGCGGGTGTCGCTGTCGACCGGCGGCGGCCTCGGCATGGGCGTGCCCGAGTTGCTGAACTTCTTCAAGGGCCGGCAGCTGGACGCGGTCGCGGCGGCCGAGGTCGGCAAGCTGGTCGCGCAGGGCCAGTCGATCGACCTGCTGGGGCTGCGGACCACGCTGAAGCAGCTCAACGGCGTGGAGCCGGGCGCCGAGGCCAGCGTCCGCAAGCTGCTCGGCGTGCAGTTCAACCAGGACGTCGCCGACTACTGCTGGGCGGCGCAGGGCGAGGCGGCGGCCACCGAGACGCCGATGGCCGAGAGCGGGATCATCGCCCGCGCCATGCTGTTCAGCCGCGCGATGACGATCTACGGCGGCACCACCGAGGTGCAGCTCAACATCATCGGCGAGCGGCTCCTCGGCCTGCCCCGCGACCCCGAGCCCGGGAAGTAACGGGCGCCTGGGACGTGGCCGGTACGGGCAGGCACGCGGCGCGAGTCCTGCGAGCGCAGCGGGCCTGCCCGTGACGGGGGTTCCAGGGGGTCGCCGCCCTGGGCTAACGCGGCCGGAAGTTGTAGGCGACGTTGATCAGGACGATCGCCGACCAGGCCAGGAAGAGGCCGACGCCGCCGGCGTTGACGACCGCGATGGCGCTGAGCGGGATGGCGGCGACCATGGACAGCACCGCCAGCAGCAGGCTGTGGTCGCCGTCCCCGGACACGCGGGGTGCTCGGGGGCGGCGGCGCGGAGCCGGGGCCGGGGCGGCGGGACGCGCGTCGAGGGCCTCCTCGATGCGGTCCACGACCGTCTCGATGAAGGCCGCGTCGTAGTCGGGGCCCAGCTCGCGCCGGGCCGCCAGCGCCGCGGCGAGGTCCTCGCGAGGCAGTCGTCGGGTCGTCATGGTTCGGTTATAGGCGGGCGGGGGCCGGTGCCGCCTCACCCCCCGGTGCCAACCGGGGCGTACCCCGCAGGGATGAGCGCGGGCACGGCTCCCCGCGCCGGTAAACTGCCGCTTCGTCCGAGAATCGCCGGAGGTTTCCGTGACCGTGCGGGTCCACTCGACCGTCCTGGCCGCCTGCGCGGTCTCCGCCGCGCTCGCCCTGGCCGGATGCGGCGGGGGGAAGGCGGACGGCGCGGGGGAGAGCGCGTCCTCCGGCGCGTCGCCCGCCGCGCTCGGGCCGATCCCCGCGATCAAGCCCGCGGACGTCAAGCCGCTCGTCGGCCGCTGGGTCGGCACCGCCAAGGACTACTTCCAGTTCACGGCGGACGGCTCCGGCGTGTGGGTCAGGGGCGGGCAGAGGCTCTGGAGCGGGACGGCGATCCCCGAAGGCGGCGGCAAGTACCGCTTCTCCTGGCAGGGCGGCGATCCGAAGACCGCGTCCTACTGGGGCGTGACGCTGTCGGAGAAGAACACCAAGCTGGTGTTCGCGGGAACGAACCAGACGTACACCAAGGCAGTCGCACACAAGGGCAAGGGCAAGGGATGACCGTGACCAGCCAGAACGCCGGGGACGCAGCGAGCGGCGCGGGCGCCGGGAGCGACGGCGCGTTCGCCTCGCCCGCCGACGTCGAGCGCAGGCTGGCCGGCGTCCGCTACCTCGCCGACGAGGCGATCGCCACCACCGTGTTCCTCGCGCAGGCGCTCGGCAAGCCGCTGCTCGTCGAGGGCCCCGCCGGGGTCGGCAAGACGGAGCTGGCCAAGGCCGTCGCGGCGGCCACGCGGGCGGAGCTGATCCGGCTGCAGTGCTACGAAGGCCTGGACGAGGCGCGCGCTCTCTACGAGTTCAACTACAAGAAGCAGCTCCTCGCCATCCAGGCCGCCCCGGCGGACCGCGCCTGGCAGGAGACCCACGACGACATCTTCTCCGAGGAGTTCCTGCTGGAGCGGCCGCTGCTCGCGGCGATCCGGCGCGCGGAGCCGACCGTCCTGCTGATCGACGAGGCGGACAAGGCCGACGTCGAGGTCGAGGGCATGCTGCTGGAGGTCCTGTCGGACTTCCAGGTCACCATCCCCGAACTCGGCACGGTCAGCGCGGTCCGCCGCCCGTTCGTGCTGATCACCTCCAACGCGGCGCGGGAGCTGTCGGAGGCGCTCAAGCGCCGCTGCCTCTACCTGCACCTGGACTACCCGGCGGCCGAACGGGAACGTGACATCGTCCTCGCGCAGGTGCCCGGCATCGAGGCGGAGCTGGCCGAGCAGCTCGTCCGGACGGTCGGGACGCTGCGCGCGCTGGAGGTCAAGAAGGCGCCGTCGATCGCCGAGACCGTCGACTGGGCGCGCACGCTGCTCGCGCTCGGCCTGGACGAGCTGGACGAGGCGGCCGTCGCCCGCACCCTCGGCGTCGTGCTGAAGCACGCCTCCGACCAGGAGCGCGCCGCCAAGGAACTGGGCCTGAGGGGCTGATCGGATGGCCTCGCTCGTCGACCGGCACACCGGGTTCGTCGCCGCGCTGCGGGAGGCCGGGCTGCCGGTGTCGGTCGCCGAGGGCCTGGACGCGGTCCGCGCGATGCAGGCCGTCGACCTGCTCGACCGGGGCGCGCTGCGCGCCGCGTACGCCGCCACGGTGGTGAAGCGCCCCCAGCACCGTCCGACCTTCGACACGCTGTTCGACCTGTGGTTCCCGGCGGCGGTCGGGGACGGTGCCGGGGCGGTGAAGGACGACGACCGCCCGGTCCGGACGCTCGGCGCGGACGGCAACCCCGTCCCGCCCGCCCTCGACCCGGAGGTGCAGCGCCGCCGCGAGGAGCTGATGGAGCTGTTCCTTTCCGGCGACGACGCGGCGCTGCGGCAGTTCGCGCGGACGGCCGTCGCCGAGTACGGGCGGACGCCGGGCCAGGAGTCGTGGTTCTCCTCCGGCGTGCTGCGCGCGCTGTCGCCCGAGACGCTGATGGCCGGGCTGCTCAACGCGGTCCTGAACGGGCAGGAGCGCGGCGGGATGGCCGAGCGCGTCGCGCGCCGCACGTTCCGCGACCGGATCGCCCGGTTCGAGGACCTCGTCGCGAGCGAGGTGCGCCGCCGCATCGCCGAGGACACCGGCGTCGAGCGGACCGCGCGCCTCGCCGTCCGGCCGCCGCTGGAGCGGCTCGACTTCTCCAGCGCGAACCGCGCCGACCTCGCCGCGCTGCGCCGCGAGGTGTACCCGCTGGCGCGCAAGCTCGCGTCCAAGCTCGTCCAGAAGCAGCGGCACGGCAAGCGCGGCCGGCTCGACTTCCGGCGGACGGTCCGGGCGTCGCTGGGCAGCGGGGGAGTGCCGCTGACGACGCACTACCGGCCGCGCCGCCCGCACAAGCCGGAGCTGGTCGTGCTCTGCGACGCCAGCGACTCGGTGTCGGCGTTCGCGCACTTCACGCTGCTGCTGACGTTCGCGCTGCGCGAGCAGTTCAGCAAGGTCCGGGCGTTCGCGTTCATCGACGCGACCGACGAGATCACCAAGTACTTCGCGCCGGGCGCGGACGTCACCGACGCGATGACGCGCATGGCCGCCGAGGCCGACCTCGTCTGGATCACCGGCCGCTCGAACTACGGCCACGCCATCAAGGTGTTCGACGACAAGTACCGCGACGCCATCACGCCGAAGACGTCCCTGCTCATCCTCGGCGACGCCCGCTCCAACTACGGCGAGCTGTCGCTGCCGATCCTGCGGTCGATGGTCGACCGGGCCCGGCACGCCTACTGGCTGAACCCGGAGTCGCGCCGGCTGTGGGACACCGGCGACTCCGCCGCGTCCCGCTACGGCGACCTCGTCCCGATGTTCGAGTGCCGCAACCTCACCCAGCTCGCCGCCTTCATCGAAGAGCTCGCCTAGCGTTCGCGGATGGCGGCGGCCAGGGCCGCGCCGGCGAGCGCGACGACGGCGGAGACCAGCATCGCGACGTCGGTGCCGTGCGCGAGCGCGGACGGCCCGTCCCCGGACCCGGTCGCGATCGCGCCGACGACCGCGACGCCGATGGACGCGCCGACGTAGCGGGCCGTGTTGTTCGCGCCCGAGCCCATGCTCGCGCGGTCGGCGGGCACGCTCTCCACGGCCAGCCGCGCGAGCATCGCGTTCGCCAGGCCGCTGCCGACCCCCGACACGACCAGGCCGGGGACGAGCCGCCACCAGTGCGAGTCGGGGGCGAGCCCGAGCATCGCGAACTCGCCGGCCGCGCTGAGCGCGAGCCCCGCGCCGAGCAGCCGTCCCGCGGGCAGCCGTGCCGGGAGCCGGCGGGCCTGCAGCGCGGCGACGAACGACAGCCCGGACCAGATCGCCAGCACCAGCGCCGACACCACCGGCGACAGGCCCAGCACCAGCGTCATCACGGTCGCCAGGTAGCTCATGATCCCGATGACGGCGAGGCCGGTGACCAGCGCGCCGGACACCGACAGCAGGAACGCGGGACGCCGGAACAGGCCGAGGTCCAGCATCGGCTCGGTGCGCCGCGCCTCCACCACGGTGAACGCGGCCAGCAGCACGGCCGCCGCGGCGAGCAGCGCCAGCACGCCCGGACGCGTCCAGCCGGCCCGTCCCCACGTGATCGCGGCGACCAGCGCCGCCACGCCCAGGCTCATCGTGACCAGCCCCGGCAGGTCCAGGCCGCGCGGACGCTCGGCCCGCGACTCCCCGAGCGTCCGGACCGCGACCGCGCCGAGCACCGCCGACGCGACGGCGGCGACCCAGTACCAGGCCCGCCAGCCGGCCGCCGAGGTCAGCCCGGCCGACGCGATGGGCCCGAGCGCGATGCCGAGGCCCAGCATCGCGCCCCACACCCCGGTGGCATGGGCGCGGCGCGGGCCCGGCGGGAACGCGGCCGCGATGATCCCGAGGCCCGTCGCCAGCAGCGCGGCGCACGCCGCACCCTGCACGATCCGTCCCGCGACGAAGACGCCGGTGCCCGGCGCGACGGCGCAGGCGACGCTGGACGCGGCGAGCGCGGCGGCGCCGATCGCGAACACGCGCCGCCGGCCGTGGTCGTCGGCGAGGCTCCCGGTCGCCAGCAGCGCCGCCGCCAGCCCGAGGCTGATCGACGACATCAGCCAGATCCGGGCCGTCGGACCCGCCCCCAGCCCGTGCGCCGTCTCGGTGAGCGTGGCCATCGGCGCGGTGTAGTTCATCAGCGCCAGCAGCGTCGCGGCGGCGGGCAGCGCGAGCGCGGCGGCGGTCCCCGCCGCGTGCCGCCCGGCGCGCGGTGTCGCCAGAGTCGTCATGGGAGCCCCCAACGGTTCAGTCAATGAACTCAATGGGGAGACGGTAGCACGCTCGGTTCGTTCAATGAACTGCCAGGGCGGTACTGTGGGGCCATGGCACTCGGCAAGGACTACGCGGCCCAGGACTGCTCCCTGGCCCGCGCGCTGGAGGTCGTCGGCGAGCGGTGGACGCTGCTGATCGTCCGGGACGCCTTCTACGGCGTCCGCCGGTTCAGCGACTTCCTCGCCCACCTGGACGTCCCGCGCGCCGTGCTGTCCGCGCGCCTCCAGTCGCTCGTCGAGGCCGGCGTGCTGGCCAAGGACGGCCACGACTACGTGCTGACGGACATGGGCAGGGAGCTGTGGCCCGTCGTGCACACGCTCGCCCGCTGGGGCGAGGAGCACCTGTCCGCGGAACCGTGCCGGCTGTTCCTCCACGCGGACTGCGGCGGCCGCGTCGGCACCGACGGCGTCTGCCCGGCCTGCGGCCGCGGTGTCCCGCTGGAGGACATCGAGATCCACGCCGGCCCCGGCGGCCGCCACCGCGACGACCCCGTCAGCCGCCTCCTCCGCACCCCCCACCGCCTCCTGGAACCGCTGAGGCCCCTCTAGAAGGCACGCGTGATCAGGTCGGCCACGGCGTCGGGGTCGAGGTGCTGGCCGGTGAGGCCGGCGAGGTTCTCCTGGTAGATCAGCACGGCCGCGAACGTGGCGGCGGCGGCCTCCAGCCGGGCCTGGTCGCCGCGCGCGCCCGGCAGCGCGATCTCCAGCGCGCGGCGGGCGCGCAGGAACAGCGCCCGGTTGAGGTGGCCCAGCCGGTCGCGGACGGACCGGTGCGTGTCGGCCTCGCGGAACAGGATGCGGCGCATCGCGGGCGAGGCGCGCAGCGGCAGCCGCCCCGCCAGCCGCGACAGGGTCCCGGCCGGGTCGCCGGGCACGGCCTCGGCGGGCTCGTCCGGCGGGTCCTCCACGAAGGTGCGCTCGTCGACCAGCGCGACGAGCACGTCGATCTTCTGCGGGAAGTAGTGGAAGACCAGGCCCTTCGGCACCTGGGCGCGGCCCGCGATGCGGGCCGTCGAGCTGGCCTCGTAGCCGCGGTCGGCGAACAGCGCCTCCGCCGCGTCGAGGATGCGCGTGCGCGAGTCCGCCGCGCCCGTCCGCCGCACGCCCATCGGCACCGCCCCCCCCGGCAGGCCCGTGCGGCCCCGGGGCGCGGTGCGCCCGAGGCCGTCGCGGGATCTCGATCAGGCCGCGGCGGGCTTGCCGCCGTGCGCCTGGGTGGCTCCCCACAGCCCGACGATAGCCGCCACGCCGCCGGCGATCCATGCCGTCCACGCGGAGGCGTGCGCGCCGGTGAAGCCGAACGCCCACGGCGCCACGAAGATCAGCAGCGCGAACGCGGTCGCCGCCCACGACGGGACGCCCTGGCCGCCGAGCAGCGCCCACAGGCCGGCCGTCATCAGCAGCGCGCCGAGCACCATCAGCGGCTGCTCGCCCGCGTTGTCGCCCCACAGCTCGGGGGCCACCAGGACGACGAGGCCGGCCACGAAGGCCACCCCGTCCTGCCATGCGAACCTGTCCATCCGTCCTCCTCCGGGACGATCACCTTTGGACCTCTTTGTCCACTTCAGTGATTCCTGATTGACCGACCGGTCAACCTTCCGCCGAAGACCGAGGAGGGCGTCCCCGGGGTGACGCCGGCGGGACGGAGGGTGAGGTGCCCGCCAGCGGATACCCTGCACGCTCATGGAGACCGAACCGCCCGGACCCGCGCCGTGGGCCGGGCGCACCCTGCTCGGCCCCCTGTGGCGGCTGATCGACGGCCGGCCCGGCGACTCCCGCGCCGCCATCGCGCGCCGCGCGAGGATCCTGGTGCCGGTCGCGACGGGCCTGGCGAACCTCGGCGGCGCGCTGGTCGTGCTGGCGTTCGCCGTCGTGGTGCCCGACCCGGTGGGACGGGTCTCCGACCGGCTGCAGACGATCAACGTCGCGGTGTTCACGGCCTACGTCATCGCGGCCCTGCCCGTGGGGCTCGTCCTCGGCGAGCGGTTCTTCCGGCGCGTCCGGCGGCTGGTGGAGCGGCACGACGAGCCGGACCGGCACGAGCGGTCGCTGCTGCTGTACGGGCCGCTGCGGCTGATGGCGCTGCACCTGACGCTGTGGGGGATCGGCACGGTCGGCTGGGTGGTGATCAACGCGCCGTTCTCCACGCTGCTGGCCGTCAAGCTGGGTCTCACCAGCCTGCTCGGCGGCCTGACCACCTGCACCATCGTCTACCTGCTGACCGAGCGGCTGCTGCGGCGCGCGGTGACGACGGCGCTGCACAGCCGGATGCCGCGCCGCACCGGGCTGCCCGGCGTGGTGGCGCGCTCGGTGCTGGCCTGGGGGCTCGGCACGGCGGTGCCGATCCTCGGGCTGATCACCCTCGCGGTCGGCTCGTTCGTCATCGCGAAGATCACCGTCCGGGACTTCGCGCTGGCGGTCCTCGCGCTCGGCGGCACCGCGCTGGTCATCGGCCTCGCCGTCACCTACGGCGCGGCGCGCGCGATCGCCGACCCGGTCGAGTCGGTGCGGCTCGGCCTGGCCAGGGTCGAGCGCGGCGACCTGGACGTGGAGGTGCCCGTCTACGACGCCACCGAGGTCGGGCTGCTGCAGGCCGGGTTCAACCACATGGCGGCGGGGCTGCGGGAGCACGCCCGGCTGCAGGACCTGTTCGGCCGGCAGGTCGGCGAGGACGTGGCGCGCGTCGCGCTCGAGCGCGGCATCGACCTCGGCGGCGAGACCCGCGAGGTCGCGGTGCTCTTCGTCGACATCGCCGGCTCCACCCGGCTCGCCGCCGACCGGCCGCCCGCCGAGGTCGTCGGGCTGCTGAACGCGTTCTTCGCGGTGGTGGTGAAGGTGGTCGGCGCGCACGGCGGCTGGATCAACAAGTTCGAGGGCGACGCCGCGCTCGCGGTGTTCGGCGCCCCGCTGGCGCTGGACGGCATGCACGGCCGCGCGCTGGCCGCCGCCCGCGAGCTGGCCCGGCGGCTGCGCGAGGAGGTGCCGGACCTGCGCGCGGGCGTCGGGGTGTCGGCGGGCGAGGCCGTCGCCGGGCACATCGGCGCCGAGGAGCGGTTCGAGTACACGGTGATCGGCGACCCGGTGAACGAGGCGGCCCGGCTGACCGACCTCGCCAAGGCGACCGAGGCGCGCGTGCTCGCGTCCGGCTCCCTTGTGGCCGCGGCGGACCCGGAGGAGGCGGCGCAGTGGGAGCTCGGCGAGGAGGTCACCCTCCGGGGCCGCACCCGGGCGACCCGGCTCGCCTCGCCGCGTCCCGCGTAGGGATCAGGACGGCCCGAGCGTGGCGCCGCTCAGCGTCGTGTAGAACGGCGAGCCGGCGAAGCCGGGGCCGGTCTCCTCGCCGATGTACACGTCGGCGTGGTTCTCGCCGCCGTAGCCGGGACGGAACAGGTCGGTGACCGTCCAGCGCGCCTTCCGGAACGCCGCGCACACCGCCGCCTCGATGCGGTGCCCGTTGCCGTCCCTGCCGCAGTCGACGATCGCGAACCGCTGCCCGCGCGCGAGCACCGACTTGTCGGCGGCGGCGGACGACCACGGCCGCAGCGGGTGGCCGGCCGAGTCGCGGGTCGTGTCATCCAGCCAGTACCCGACGCTGTGCGACCAGTTGAGGTACCGGCCGCGCTGAGGCCCGGACGTGATCCGGCCGCTGCCCTCCTCCTGGATGACCGCGAGGAAGTCCTCCGGGTACGAGCCGAGAGGCGTCTTCCCGTGCGAACAGTGCAGCTCGGGGCAGCCCTTGACGGCCTTGAGGCGTCCCTTGTGGAGGCTCTCGACCGCCGTGTAGTAGGTGGTGATCCGCCACGCGCCGGGCCTTCCGAGCGGCGCCACCCGCTCGGCCTCCGGCGATACGCCGGACGAGGCGGTCGGTGAGACGCCGGGGGAGGACGCGCCGGTCGCGGTCGGCGGCGGGACGTCCAGCGTGCCCGCGGAGCTTCCGGACGCCCGGCCGCAGCCGGCCAGGGCACCGCACAGCGCCAGCGCGGCGGCGAGCGATGCCCTCGGCCGCATCAGCGCCCCCTCACCTCCGGTCGGCGCGTGTGCGCTCCGGCTCGTCCGCCACGGGCGACGATATCCCGGTCGCGGCGGCCGGGCGGCCCGGGAGCGAGAATCCGGCTAGGAGCAGCACGGACGCGGCGGCGACCATCCACCAGAACGCCGTCCCGAACGCCTCGGCGGGCGTGGCGCCGGCGGAGACGCGGTGCTGGAGCAGCAGCGTCACGACGGTGATGCCGAGCGCCGCGCCGATCTGGTTGAGGACGTAGAGCGTCCCGGTCGCGCTCGGCGTCGACTCGGCGGGGACGCTGCGGTACACCGACGCCATCGTGGGCGCGCCGATCAGGCCGAGCCCGAACCCGCACACCGCCGAGCACGCGCCGAGCCAGATCAGGCTCGCGCCCGTGCCGGCCTGCGTGTACGCGAGCGTGGTCAGCGCCACGACCGCGCCGCCCGCCGGGACGAGAGCGCGGGCGCCGATCCGGTCGCTGAGCCGTCCGGCGATCGGCATGCCGAGGAACGCGCCGGCGCCCTGCGGGACGAGCAGCAGCCCCGCCGCGAGGACGCCATGCCCCCTAACCTGCTGGTAGTAGAGCGGGATCAGGAACAGCAGCGCGAACAGCACCCCGCCGACCAGCGTCATCACCGCGACGCTCGCCGCGTACGGGCGCAGTGCCAGCAGCCGCAGGTCGACCAGCGGCGGGACGGACGCGCGCAGCGCGTGCAGCACGTAGGCGAGCAGGAACGCCGCGCCCAGCACCAGCCCCGCGACTACGCGCGGAGCGCCGACCCCGGCGGTCGCGGCCTGCGACAGCCCGTACATCACCGCGACCGAGCCGGGGCTGAGCAGCAGCACGCCGAGCACGTCGAACGGCTTGCGCTCCGTCCCGTCCGGGACGGCGGCGGGCACCGTCCGCACGGCCAGCGCGATCGCGACCGCGCCGACCGGCAGGTTCACCAGGAACATCCACCGCCACGGCAGGTACTCGTTGATGAGCCCGCCCGCGACCGGCCCGAGGATCGGGCCGAGCGTCATCGGGATCGACATCAGCGCCATCAACCGGCCCGCGCGGCGCGGACCGGCGGCCCGGGCGAGGACGGTCAGCATCGTCGGCTCCATCAGCCCGCCGCCGACGCCCTGCACCACGCGGAACGCGATCAGCGCGCCCGGCGCCCAGGCCAGCGCGCACAGCAGCGACCCACACGTGAACAGCGCGAGGCCGGCGAGCCAGACGGCGCGGCCGCCGTACCGGTCGACGGCCCAGCCGCTCACCGGGATCGCCGCGGCGAGCGTGAGCATGTAGGCGCTGGCCGTCCATTCGATCGTGTCGAGCGGCGCGTGGAAGTGCCGCGCCAGCGTGCCGATCCCGACGTTGACGATCGTCGCGTCGAGCAGCGCCATGAACCCGCCCAGCACCATCACGCCGATGAGCCGCGCGAGCGGCCCGTCGATCCGGTCGCCGGTGTCCGCGTCCATGATCACCTCCAATGAGATCCGTGTCGGTTCATTGAATTTAACCAACCAGTTCAATTTGAGGAACGTCACGGTAGCATGGCGCCATGAGCGCGGGGGAGACCACGAGGGAGCGGACCGGGCGGCGCGGCCGGGTCGACAAGCGGGAGGCGATCCTGGACGCGGCGCTGCGCGTCTTCTCCCGGGAGGGCTACGAGCGGGCGAGCATCGACATGATCGCGGCCGAGGCGGGCGTCGCGAAGCCGACGATCTACAACCACCTCGGCGGCAAGGAGAACCTGTTCCGGCAGATCATGGTGGACGCGGCGCGGGAGACCAGCGCCAAGTTCATGGCCGCGCTCGACGGATTCCCGACCGACCCCGCCGACGCGGCGGAACTGCGGGCGCGGCTGCTCGCCGTCGCGCCCGCCATGGTCGAGTGCTTCCACCACCCCGAGTCGTGGGCGCTGCAGCGGCTGCTGTACGCCGAGTCCGTGCGCTTCCCGGACCTGTACGGCGACGTCCGCGCCAACGGCGCCGGGCAGGTCGCCGACGCCCTCGCCGGGCGGCTCGCCCGCCTCGGCAACGCCGGGCACCTGCGGATCGCCGATCCCGACCGGGCCGCCGCCCACTTCATCGCACTGCTCACCCACGAGCTGGTCGGGCTGTCCGAGCTCGGCAACCGGGAGGTGCCGCCCGCCGAGGTCGAGCGGGTGGTGACCGCCGGCGTCGACGCGTTCCTGCGCGCCTACGCTCCCGCCTGACGTCTCGCGCCAGGAACGCGCGCGAGAACGCGAAAGGCGGCGACCCCCGCATCCAGGGATCGCCGCCGTACCGCCGCGCGGGCCCGGGTCAGTGGCCCCGGGCGATCCATTCGTCGAGGTGCGGCGCCTCGCCGCCGATGGTGGTGGAGTCGCCGTGGCCCGTGCGCACGACCGTCTCCGGCGGCAGCGTGAGCAGCCGCTCCCGGATCGAGTCGATGATCGTCGGGAAGTCGGAGAAGGACCGGCCGGTCGCGCCGGGGCCACCGTTGAACAGCGTGTCCCCGGAGAACACGGTGCCGAGGTCCGGCGCGTGCAGGCAGACCGCGCCGGGGCTGTGGCCGGGCGTGTGCAGGACGGTCAGGCCGGTGCCCGCGACCGTGATGACCTGCCCGTCGGACAGCTCGCCGTCGGGCGCCTTGTCCGGGTGCTTCTGCTTCCACAGCATCAGGTCGTCGGGGTGCAGCAGGACGGGCGCGCCGGTGCGGGCGGACAGGGCGGGCGCGGCGTCGATGTGATCGTCGTGGCCGTGCGTGGACACGATCGCCACCAGCCGCCGGTCGCCGACCGCCGCCGCGATCGCGTCGGCGTCGTGCGCGGCGTCGATGACGATCGCCTCGCTGTCGTCGCCGACGATCCAGACGTTGTTGTCGACCTCCCACGTCCCGCCGTCCAGGGAGAACGTCCCGGAGGTGACGACGTGGTCGATGCGCGCCTGTGGTGAAGCGGGGGCCATCAGAGGACCACCACCGAGCGCAGCACGTCGCCGTGGTGCATCTTCTCGAACGCGGCCTCGACGCCGTCCAGCGCGATCGTCTCGGACACGAACGCGTCCAGGTCGAGGCGGCCCTGCAGGTACAGGTCGATGAGCATGGGGAAGTCGCGGGACGGAAGGCAGTCGCCGTACCAGGACGACTTCAGCGACCCGCCGCGTCCGAACACGTCCAGCAGCGGCAGCTCCAGCTTCATCTCCGGCGTCGGGACGCCGACCAGCACGACGGTCCCGGCGAGGTCGCGGGCGTAGAAGGCCTGCTTGTAGGTCTCCGGGCGGCCGACCGCGTCGATGACGACGTCCGCGCCGAACCCGCCGGTCAGCTCCTGCACGGCCTCGACGACGTCGGTGCCCTTGGCGTGGATCGTGTGGGTGGCGCCGAGCGAGGTGGCGGTGGCGAGCTTGCGCTCGTCCAGGTCGATCGCGATGATCTTCGCCGCGCCGGCCAGCCGGGCGCCCAGCACCGCCGCCGCGCCGACGCCGCCGCAGCCGATGACCGCGACCGAGTCGCCGCGTCCCACGTTCCCGGTGTTGATCGCCGCCCCGAGGCCCGCCATCACACCGCAGCCGAGCAGGCCCGCGACCTCGGCCTTGGCGGCCGGGTCGACCTTGGTGCACTGCCCGGCGGCGACCAGGGTCTTGTCGGCGAACGCGCCGATGCCCAGCGCAGGCGACAGCTCCGTACCGTCCTCAAGGGTCATCTTCTGCGCGGCGTTGTGGGTGTTGAAGCAGTACCAGGGACGGCCCCGCAGGCACGCCCGGCACTGCCCGCACACCGCGCGCCAGTTCAGGATGACGAAGTCGCCCGGCGCCACCTCGGTCACGCCCTCGCCGACCGACTCCACCACGCCCGCCGCCTCGTGCCCCAGCAGGAACGGGAACTCGTCATTGATCCCGCCCTCGCGGTAGTGCAGGTCGGTGTGGCACACCCCGCACGCCTGCACCTTCACGACCGCCTCGCCCGGACCCGGGTCGGGAACGATGATCGTCTCGATCCGCACCGGCTCGCCCCGCCCGGGTGCGACGACCCCGCGTACCTGCTGCGCCATACTGCCGCCTCTCGTCGTGTTTCCGTCCTTGCTCCGACCCTATAGACCGCGGCCCCGGCCTCTCCGCAGGTCTTCTGCCGGACAGAACATCCCGGCACCCCCGCGGGAGGGAGGCCGCCGCCCTCCGAGGTAGCGGATGGAAGATCCCCGGCTGGCGCGATGCCCGTCCGGGCGCGCGGGCCGGAGGCTGGTGGCCGTTCGTTCCCCCCAAGCGAAAGAGGACCGCCATGTCACGCCGCCTGAAGATCGCCGCCGCGGGCGCCGCCGGTGCCGCGATCATCGCCGCCGGTGCCGTGCCCGCCCTGGCCGGGGAGGGGGCCAAGGACCGCCCGGCCGTGACGCACGAGCAGGACGCCGCCCGCGGGCAGCTGATCTCCGCGCGCTACCTCGGCACCAAGTCGGCGGAGGAGGTGCGCGCCTGGCTGGCGACCGAGGGCTTCGATGCCTCGTCCGTCCGCTACGGCGTCGACTCCTATCGCCTCATCTACCGGACGGTCGACGCGCGCGGGCGCGCGACGGTCGCCAGCGGCCTGTTCGTGCTGCCGCGCAACGGCGAGCGGAAGCTGCGCACGGTCTCCTACACGCACGGCACCATGAGCTACATCGCCGACGCGCCGTCGATGGCGCAGGACGTGTGGGGACCCGGGCCGGCCGTCACCTACGGCGCCGCCGGGTTCGCCGCCGCCGCGCCCGACTACCTCGGCCTCGGCGAAGGGCCCGGCGTCCATCCGTGGAAGGACGTGCCGACCGAGACGTCCGCGTCGCTCGACATGCTCCGCGCCGCCCGGCAGTTCACCCTGCGCGAGCACCGGGAACTGGACGGGCGGGTCTTCGTCACCGGGTTCTCGCAGGGCGCCTCGTCCGCGCTCGGCCTCGCCCGGGCCCTCCAGGACGGCGCCGATCCGCACTTCCGGCTCCGCGCCGTCGCCCCGATCAGCGGCGGGTACGACTTCGGCGGCGTCGAACTGCCCGCCCTCCTGGACGGGAGGGTCGATCCGAAGACGTCCGTCGCGTACCTCTCCTACCTGCTCACCTCGTGGAACCGCATCCACGGAGGCAGCTACGGGAAGCCGTCCGACGTCTTCAAGGAGCCGTACGCGAGCCATGTCGAGAAGTACTTCGACGGCACCACGCCCGGCCAGGTCATGCTGAAGGGACTGCCGGGGACCCCCGACGAGCTGCTCACCGCGCGCGGGTTCGAGGTGCTGCGCCACCCGTCCGGGACGTTCGCGAAGGCGCTGCAGGTGGACGGCGAGGTCTGCACGGCGTGGACCCCGCGCGTCCCGCTCCGGCTCTACAAGATCACCAATGACGACCAGGCGGTCACCGCGAACACCGACCACTGCGCCGCCGGGTTCCGCGCCCGCGGCGTGGACGCGCCCGTCGTCGACGTCGGCGACAAGGTCTACGGCGGCTCCCGGCACCTCGGGTCGAACCTCGCCGGCACCGCCCTCGCCGTCCGCTGGTTCGCCGGGCTGCGCTGAGCGGCGCGCTCGAGCGGACCGGCGGCGCGGACGGGCGGCGCGCTCGGGCGGACAGAGGGCGCGGAGCGGCGGTGCGCTCAGCCGAACCGGATCGCCCGGAGCCGGTCGGCGGCCTCCCGGTCCAGCACGGTGACCCCGGCGGCGGGCGGGAGGGCGCCGCCCCGGGCCTGCTCGATGAGCGGCACCCAGCGCCGGCAGTGCCGCGCGAACGTCACGCCCGTGACGGCCCGGCCGCGCGCGAACTGCCCCGCCCGCGCGGTCTCCGGGTCGACGTCGATGAGGATCAGGTGCAGCCGGCCGCCCCGGCGGCGCGCCAGCCAGGCGAAGCAGTGCAGGATGTGCGGCCAGGTGCCGCGCGTGTGCGCGACGACCCCGTGGCCGGCCAGCACCGCCCGCCCGATCCGCCACACGTGCGTGACGTGGACGAGCGGGGTGCGCAGCCGCACCGGCAGCGGGCGCAGGAACCGCGCCCACCAGTTGCGGGACTGCCGCGAGTCGATGATCCGGACGTCGCCCGCGGGCACCGGCGCCGTCTCCTCGCCGCTCAGCCCGTACAGCCGGTTCAGCAGGGTGCTCTTGCCCGCCCCTGGGAGCCCGGCGAGCAGTACCAGCGAGCCCCGCGGGTAGCGCAGGGCGGAGCCCGGTTCCGTGTCGTCGATGATGCGCTCCTGGTCTCGGCCCCCGGATCGGTGCGGATGTGGTGGTCAAAACGAACACCTCGCACCACTGGTTCCGGCGGGCCGGCGCGCCCGGGCCGCGCGGCGGACGCCGCGGCGGGCCCTCAGGAGGGCCGCGTCACCAGCCGCGCGAGCGCCACTCGGGCAGCGACGGGCGCTCCCGGCCGAGCGTGGAGTCCTTGCCGTGGCCCGGGTAGAACCAGGTGGCGTCCGGGAGCCGGTCGAAGACGCGCTCCTCGACGTCCGCGAACAGCTGCTTGAACAGCGTCGGGTCGCCCCAGGTGTTGCCGACGCCGCCCGGGAACAGGCTGTCGCCGGTGAACAGGTGCGGGCGGTCGGCCAGCTCGCCGCCGGCGTCGTACAGCAGCGCGATCGAGCCGGGCGTGTGGCCGCGCAGGTGGATCACCTCCAGCGACGCCCGCCCGACGCGGACGGTGCCGCCGTGCTCGACGGGCTCGGCGACCGGCTCCGGCAGCGCCTCCGCGTCGTGCGGGTGCGCGACGACGGGCGCGCCCGTGGCCCGCACGACCTCGCTCAGCGCCGTCCAGTGGTCCTCGTGGCGGTGCGTGGTGACGATCCGCGCGAGCGGCCCGTCGCCGATCAGCTCCAGCAGCCGCGGCGCCTCGTTGGCCGCGTCGATGAGCAGCTGCTCGCCGGTCGCGGTGCAGCGCAGCAGGTAGGCGTTGTTGTCGTACGGCCCGACCGCCACCTTGGTGACCGTCAGGCCCGGTAGCTCCCGGACGTCCGGGCGGCCGCCCGCCTCGACGTTCCCCGTGTAGGTCATGGGCGTGTCCTCCCATCGGCAGTACGCGCCGTCGGTGGTGCGCCCTGTCGGCGGTGCGCCCGTTGGCGGTGCGTGCAGACCATCTTCCCCCATCGCCCGCCCGCCGGGCGCGCCCGGGCCGGATGAGTCACGTGACTCAGCCGAACCGTGCGCCCGGCGGCGGACGTTTCCGCCTTGCCGTCCCACCATGGTCATTGGAAGATCAGGATCGACCCGTGAGGACGGTGCCGCGTTGATCACCGCTTTCCGTCCCGGTCCGGACCGGGAACGCCCGGAGGAACTGCTCGGCCACGCCTGCGCGCTGGTCCGGCTCTGCGGCCGCGACGCCGCGATCGCCGCCGTGTTCCTCTCCCTGGTGCTGGTCGGGACCGTGAGCCGGCTCGCCGCCGGGCTCCCCGGCGTCGTCGCCCTCGCCCTGCTGCCGGTGCTGGGCGGCGCGTTCGCGATCTCCGCCGGGTACGCGGTGCGGTCCCGGCGCACGCTGGTGGCGGTGCTCGGCGAGGTGCGCGGCCGCACCGGCGCGCCGGTCGACCCGTCCGCGCCGTGGACGCCGTTCGGCGCGGCGACGGCGCTGGACGCCCGGGTCCGCGACACCGAGCTGCGCCGGCTGCTCGCGGCGGCGCACCGCTGCGGCGAGCTGTCCTGGCTGGCGGTCGCCTGGTCGGCCGCGACCGCCGTGCTGTTCCTGTTCTGGTGGCTGGCGACGGCGATGACGGGCGGGTGACCGGGGTGATCGACCACGACGTCCGGCCGGGCAGCTTCTGGGAGCGGCTCGGCCCGGACGACCGGCAGGCGCTGCGGGCCATGGGGCGGCGCACCAGCATCCCGCCCGGCGGGACGCTCTGCCACCAGGGGGTGACCGCCCCGTCGGTGTGGGTGGTGTTCAAGGCGGCGCCGCGCGCGGCGAGCAACGCCGTGGCGAAGGAGTTCGTCGACTCCAGCGAGGGCGACGAGTCGATCATCGACCTGTTCGGGTCCGGCGACCTGGTCGGCGCGCTCGGGGCGTGGGGGCACCCCGAGCGCGGCACCGTCGCGGCGCTCGACCATGTCGAGGCGCTGCGCCTGGACCGCCGCGGGTTCCGCAGCCTGCTGGCCGCGAACCCGCAGGTCGCCGAGGCGATGATGCACGCGGTGTCGGAGAGCGTCGGGTACGGCGGGCGGCGCCACGCGGTCCGGGCCGCCGAGCATCCGCAGCGCCTCGCCTACCACCTGCTGGAGCTGGCGCACCGGTTCGGCGTCCGCACCGCGCGCGGGACGGAGATCCCGCTGCGGCTCAGCCAGGCGGAGCTGGCGAACTGGGCCGGGATCTCCCGCGAGACGCTGGTGCGCTGGTTCCGGCTGTGGCGGCAGAAGGGCATCATCGACCGCCGCCCGCGCCCGCTGACCGTCCTCGACCCCGAGAAGCTGCGGCGCGCCGCCAGCCCGTGGGGCGACGAGTGGCCGGCGATCGAGGCGGAGCCGGACGCCCCCGCCGCGCCGCCTGCGCCCCGCCAAGAACCGGACGAGCCCGGCGGCCTCGCCGCCCGGACGCCCGTCCGGCTGGACGCGGCGCGCGGGAAGCCGCCGGTCCGCCTGCCCGCCGACAACCCGTTCTTCGCCGGGCGGGCGGTGAGCCTCGGCAAGCTCGACCTGCTCGTCGCGCAGGCCGAGTGGCCGCGCGCCGTGATCGTCCAGGGGATGGCGGGCGTCGGGAAGACGACGCTCGCGCTGCACTGGGCGCACCGGGTCGTCGACCGGTTCCCCGACGGGGTCGTGTTCGCGGACCTGCGCGGGACGACCCGCAGCCCCGTCACGCCCGCCGAGGCGATGGGGCAGGTGCTGCGCGCCGCCGGCGTCCCCGGCGACCAGCTGCGCAGCACCGAGGCGGAGCTCGCCGCGCAGTGCCGGTCGCTGCTGGCCGACCGGCGGATGCTGCTGATTCTCGACAACGCGGCGCGGCCGGAGCAGATCAGGCCGCTGGTGGGGGCGATGGCGTCCGGGCTGGCCGTGGTGACGAGCCGCCGCCGGCTGCCGGCGCTGCTGGAGGGCGCCGACGTCCGCACCCTGGAACTGCGGGAGATGGTCACGCAGGAGGCCGTCGACCTCATCTCCAACGTGCTCGGGCCGGCGGACGCCCGCGTCCGGGAGGAGCGCAAGGCGGTCGCCCGCCTCGCCCGCGAGTGCGGGCATCTCCCGCTGGCGCTGTCGGTCATGGCCGGGCGGCTGGCGGAGAACCCCGGCGAGTCCATCGCCGGGACCGTCAGGGAGCTGGCCGAGAGCGACGCGCAGGCCGCCTCGTCCTACGGGACGGTCCTGCCCGGGCTCGGGCACGGGCCGTCGCCGGACGGGGCGGGACGGGGCGCGGGGGAGCCGGCCGCCCCGGAGACCGCCGGCAGCCCGCTGACCGGCATCGAGCTGCACACGGGGGCGGGGCACGGCACCGCCGTCCCCGGGCTGCGGGGCGTGCTGAACCCGACGTTCGACGTCGCGTACCGCAGCCTGCGCCGCGACCACCGGGAGGCGTTCCGGGTGCTGGCGCTCGTCGCGGGCCCCGACTTCACCCCGTCCGCGCTCGCCGCGCTGCAGGACCGGACGGTGGACGAGGCCCGCGAATGCCTGGAAGGCCTGCGCCAGGCGTATCTGGTGCACGACGTCGCGCCCGGGCGGTACCGGATGCACGACCTGCTGCGCGACTTCGCCCGCGACCGGGGCCTGGCAGAGGACGCCGATACCGACCGGCTCGCCGCGCAGCGCCGGCTCCTCGCCGGGTACCTCGCCGAAGCGCGCGCGGCCGGAGACGCGCTGGCGGGACGGCGCCGTCCCGGCGTCCGGCGCGGCCGGGGAGCGGACGAGATCGGAAGAGCGGCGTGGAGGGACAGAGTGTATGCGTGGGCGTGTAGATCTAGG